>JAHDBS010000569.1 GCA_020630225.1 Anaerolineales bacterium
TCCGCAGTGACTTACTTTCCAACGAATTGGACTTGGAAGAGCGCTGGCAACTACCGCCAGATCGGCGCATTGGCATTCCTGCTGGTTTCTTCCCAGTAGACGCAGCTGATGAAGTGGTCTTGCTGACCAAAACCGGCAAGGCTAACCGAGTCAAGACGCATCTTGTGCCGCCGAAAGGCGCGCTGATGATGAAGGGGCCAGGTAAGACGGCAGCTAGCGGCATTGTGTCCGCGGTACCGATGCCAAAAGGCTTACGTCAGTGGTTATATGTGGATGAAGCTGGGCAAGGACAAGCCGTTTCAAGTGCGAAGGTGCCGCTTGTTGCCAGAGCAACCCAAGGAGGGGTGCCATTGATCAAGACGCGGAAGGCGTTGGCACTGTTACCTGTCGGTGTAAAACGAACTGCGCAGGCGCTGACCTCAACTGGGCGCGTGCTGCCAATTAGCTTGTCTAAGTTTTATTCCACAACACCAACGCCACTGTTTGACCTTGAAAAGAAAGAAACCGTGGTGCGGGTTTGGCTGGAACCAGAAGATTTATTGGACGAGGATGAACGCGGATAAAGAGTCGTGAAATTCGCGTCCCAATTGGACTAAGTAGAAAATGCTCCTATTATTTGCAGTCGTTGTTGCCGTTTTCGGCTATCTACATATCCGTGCAGACTACGCGGGTAAGCTCACGCAGACCTATATCTTCAAACCGCTGACCGTGATCACCATCATCGGTTTTGCGCTGTTTATCTTGATGCTTCGCGGTGAACCCATCAACAATCGTCAGATCGCGTTGCTAATTGGTATGGGATTTTGCTTACTAGGCGATATCTTCTTGATGTTGCCCAGCGATCGTTTTATGGCGGGTCTCGTAAGCTTTCTCACTGGGCATGTGCTCTACATCGCTGCATTTGCGACGCCAGGGATCACAAGTTGGCTATTGATCGGGTTGGTTGTGATTGGCACCTACTTGTATTTGCAGTTCTATCCAAACCTGAGCCGCGTCATGCAGAAAGCGGTTGCGGCTTACGTGATTGTAATTGCCGCCATGGCATGGCAAGCAGGCGAGCACTATTTTGCAGATACGTCTGAGCTATCAGTAGCAGCACTCTTTGGGTTTGTCGGGGCGTTGGTGTTTATGGTGTCAGACGGCGCGCTAGCATGGAATCGATTCAAGCAGCCGTTTCATGCAGCGCAAGCGGTTGTGTTGAGTACCTACTATATTGCGCAGTTCTTCATCGCTGCGTCAATTTCCAGCCTTGGCTAATTGCCCACGAAGGATCACGCAGTTCACTAAGTAAAATCAAAAAAGCCGCAAGCTCTGAATAAGACTTGCGGCTTTTTTCTTCGTGTCACTTAGTGTTCTTCGTGGGCAGTTCTACCTAACGTCCTTGAGCATATCTAAAAACGTATACGGATACACTTTCTTTGGCTGACTGACATCGTTCAAGCGCTTCATTTGGTCGTCTGTCAGTTCCCAGCCGCTGGTGCCGAGGTTGCTTTGTAATTGTTCAAGATTCCGCGCACCGACAATTGGCGCCGTTACGCCAGGGCGTTGTAAAAGCCAGCGCAGCGCGACTTGCGCCGGGTGCTTTTCGCTTTCTTCTGACACTGCAATCAGTTCGTCAATAATCGCCCAAGTGTGTTCGGTGTTGTAGGTGCTCCACGCTTCACTCCAGCCTTCTTCTTCCGCTTTTTCAATGCGTGAGCCACTCACAGGCGCTTCCATACCACGGCGGAACTTACCAGTCAGCCAGCCGCCACGGAGCGGGCTCCACGGAATAATGCCGAGACCTTCGTTCAAGCAGACATCCACAATTTCAAACTCAATTTCGCGGTCCAACAAGTTGTAGAGCGGCTGCAAGCTGATGTATGGCTCCCAACCGTTGAACTTGCTAATATCAATCGATTTTTGCAACTGCCACGCCGTATGGTTACTCACGCCGATATAGCGCACTTTGCCTTGATCGACCAAGCGATTGAGCGTGCTGAGCGTTTCTTCCAATGGTGTGATCGGATCCCACATGTGCACTTGATAGAGATCGATATAGTCCGTTTGCAAGCGGGTCAGGCTGGCTTCAACTGCCTTGATGAGATGCTTACGACTCACGCCAACATCGTTGGGGCCGTCCCCCATTGGAAAGCGGGCTTTGGTGGCAATCACCAGATCATCGCGATTTTTGCTTTGCATCCAGTTCCCCATAATGGTTTCAGATGCGCCGCTGGTATAGACATCGGCCGTGTCGATGAA
>JAHDBS010000570.1 GCA_020630225.1 Anaerolineales bacterium
AACGACCGGGCATTTTAGTCGCGGTGCATAGCGAAGGCGTTGTGGGCTGGGGCGAATGTACCCCAAGCTTGGGGCCGTGGTATTCCTATGAAACCATCGCGACGGCGTGGCACATCCTGATTGACTTTCTGCTGCCGCTGACGGCTGGCAAAACGATTGCGCATCCCTCTGATGTGGCCGCGCTGATGCACCCCGTCCGCGGGCATGAAATGGCAAAGGCGGGTCTTGAAAACGCGGTGTGGGATGCCTACGCCCAGCAGCAAGGCAAATCATTGAGCGCAGTGTTAGGGGGCACAAAGGATCGTGTGGCCGTTGGGGTCAGCATTGGCATTCAACCGACTATTGAAGGTTTATTGGCGCGAGTTGATAAGTTCGTAGCGGAAGGCTATGGGCGCATCAAGGTCAAGATCAGCAAAGACTGGCTGGTAGAACCGCTGCAAGCCATCCGAGAAAAATATCCTGACATCCTGCTCATGGCCGATGCGAATTCCGACTTCACCCTAGATGATGTGGATCGCCTCAAACAAATTGACTCACTAGGCTTGTTGATGATCGAACAGCCGCTCAGTCACGACGACATTGCGGATCACGCCATTCTGCAAGCGCAAATGGAAACTCCTATCTGTCTCGATGAAAGCGTTCATGGCCCAGCCAGTATGCGTTCGATGGTGGCACTCAAAGCAGGCCGCATTCTAAATATGAAGGTCTGTCGCGTGGGTGGCTTGACCAATGCCTTGGAAATTCACGATCTAGCCGTTAACGCCAACATCGGCATGTGGAGCGGCGGGATGCTAGAAACCGGCATCGGGCGCGCGACGAATATTCACCTGTCTTCCATGGCAGGCTTCACGCTTCCTGGCGACATTAGCGCCACAGACCGCTACTACCATGAAGACATTGCTGAGCCAGCCTTCGTGCTTAACAAAGAAGACAGCACGATGAGCGTACCAACGGGTGTAGGACTTGGAATTGAAGTGCAGTTGGACCGAGTAGAGAAGCATCGCGTAGCGTATTACGCGGCGTAGTCCTAATTACACGCCTTATGTGGATTAGTCTCATCGCTTTAAGCTGCTAGCCATAAACAACATCATAACGTCATCCCAGATGCGTTCGAATTCAGCAAGAAGCATCAGATAAATGGCGCATCTGGGATCTCATTAGGAGACAGTGTGCTAGAAAATAGCATTGAATTATAAAGAGATCCCAGACGCACTATGAGTTTGCCAACTTATTTGTCATTCGTTCGCGTCTGGGATGACATCTGCGCTGTCGTTTCGGCTAGCACTTATGGTTTGAATTCACATAATTCATAATTTTGCTAGCCCTTTAGGGCTTCATCACAACATGTAGCATGGCGGCTTTAGCCCCATACGATCTAAGAACAACCCGCCTCGTCGTTAAGCTATTGCTCTAACAATGCCCATCCCAAACTCATCACTTCTGACACCAACAGCGTCCGCAAATGTCCCCTCTAGACATCCAGTACACAGCGTTTCCTGCGATTCATATTCAAGTCTCTGCGAAATGATTACAACCCTGTCTACTGTCGTTGATATCCTACTTTATGAATCACAGTGGTTTGTAAGGATTAGTTGCCTTCGGATTTGGCACAATCACCTTGTTAAATCTTCCGTATGCCTTGGTAACCGGGTTTGGATTGCCCTACAGCAGTGATTTCGATATGCTTGGTCTCATTATGGGCTGCCAACTCATATTATTGTCAGTCCCAAACGGTCTGAGCTTCGTTTGGACTTGGCGACATTACCGCCCTCTGGGTGGATACTCTCTGTGGACTACTCATGATTGCCGCGGCATATGCAGCGAGCCAAGAACTCAGCCAAGACAACTTACATGTCTGAATTTATAAACATCAAGACAATTTCAGAACTGCACCGGATGTTTGGGTTGGGAAAACCCAAGCACCCGCTTATTTCCGTTGTTCGACAGTGGCCTGAAGTTGATTTCGATGCGGCGACGATCAAAGTCACTAGCGATTTGTATCTACTTTCAATGAAAGGCAAAGCGAGTGGAAACATCACCTATGGGCGCAATGCGTATGACTTTGAAGAAGGGGCGTTAGTCTGTATGGCGCCTACGCAGGTGGCAACATTTGAAGTGACAACTGATGAGGCAGACGCTGCAGGCTGGTCAATTCTGTTTCACCCAGACCTTGTTCGGCGTGCCGAATTAGGCCGTACCATCAAGAGCTACTCGTTTTTTAACTACGACGTGACCGAAGC
>JAHDBS010000571.1 GCA_020630225.1 Anaerolineales bacterium
TTTGGATTCAAAAAGGGCGAATGCCAATTCGCCCCTACCGATGATTTGGAAAAATATATTGCACCCTGAACATCTTCAGGTACGGGCGGGTTGGCACCCGCCCCTCTGTACTCACTCTAATTTCCCCACTTTGTTTTACTCATTCGCGCCCCCTCTATTTCAACACTTCATATGCCTAATAGTGCGCATTGCCATCTAAGACATAACTCGCATTCATCTCTATGGCATAGGGCAGTTGCTGCTCTTCAACTAACCATTTAGCAAGATAGCGTTGTAAATAAAAGGGTTAGATTTAGACATAATCTAGTCATATGGCTCAAAAACAACCAGGTCAGCAAAGTAGTCTGTATTTACACTATCCAAGCAAGGCCTGTTTTCAACTGCCTCTTCCAAGAGGATATCTAAATTCAAGAACCAAAAGCTGGTGCCATCAGCGCGCACATTGTGTTTAGTAAATGCAACACTAGATGGTCTTGAAGCAGAATACTCAAGATTAATAATGCTACCTTCAACGAAATACTCATCAATTAAGCACTGTCGATCTAAGTCAAATAAATGCAGCACAGAGTTGTACCAAATATTGCTGTAATGGGAAGCTGTAATGGGCGGCTGGCGATCGTATAAATTTACTATCGCAGTAGAACCATCTGGCGCAAGTGCAAGCGGAGATATTCCTATGTCTGGACCGAACTCATATAGCTCAGTGTGTGTATTTGTCAGAACATCATAATGGATTAGTTTTATGGTGTCCCAGCCTGGGTACCATTCAGGCAAGTGGTCTCGGGGATCTGGATGTATGTACGCTGAACCTTCTTTATAGAGACCAATATACATAATGTCTTCATTGTTGAGTGATATCGCACCAAAATGTCCTTCCCAGTTTGCAAGTTCTTCGTCTACCTCAACTCGTTGAAGTGAAAGGACACTGTCCAAGTCATTCGATACGAGTCTAAGCGCTGATGTACTAGACGCTGATGAAGGCGATGGGATTTCTTCTGGCGCCAAGAGCGTAAGTTCATCCTGCAGAAAGTCATATTTCCACCTTACAATTTCGTCTGAATCCTGTCGATTTGCGCTTGCGATTACCACTCCATATTCGATTGACTGCTGTGTCACTAAATTCGGCAAGCGCTCTCGCATACTTTCATCTGGATAAGGAATGGTGTACTGACGATTACGATCAAATACAAAATAAACCTGATCACCAGACACAATGTAATCCGAGTGATACCTCCATGAAAATGTATAGGTAGGCAGTTCTCGTAGTTTTGGTCGCTGGCTTACTGCTATATGTTTCATAAAGTCGCCTTGCCTTGAAGAAAACCGATCCCAATCTAGTCTATAAATACAGATATACAAGATGGGCGAAAGCAGTATTGCAATAGCTAGGAGTCTATTTTTAGACATTACGACTTGACTTCCGCGCCGCCACAAACGCCTTTACCGACCGTTCCACGTCTGCCTCAGTCGTGGCCCACGAACACACGCTAATCCGAATCACAGGCGCGCCGTTCCATTTGGAACCGCCCATCCAGCATTCGCCGCTGGCTTGCACGTTCTGCATCAGCGCGATGGTTTTTTCTGGGGTGTCTTCCGCGACTAACACTTGATTGAACACCACGTCGTTCAAGACATTGAATCCATTTTCAGTGAGCAGCTTGGCAAACTGCTGCGCGCGCTGACACAGGCCATCAATGAGTTGAGCCACGCCATCTTCCCCTAAAAACTTGAGCGTTGCCCACAGTTCCACGGCTCGCGCCCGCCGCGACATGTCTGGGGTATAGAGCATGCTGTCGCGGTTCTCGCTGTATTCAATGTAAGCACCTGTTGCTTGCATTGCAGCCGTCAAAGCATGACGGTGCTTACACAACACCAACGCCGAGTCATACGGAGTATTCAACGTCTTATGCCCATCCACCGACCATGAATCGGCAAGATCAATACCCTTGGTAAGGTGTGATTGATTTGGGGATGCAGCTGCCCACAGCCCAAACGCACCATCGATATGCACCCAAGCATCCGCCGCATTGGCAGCAGCACAAATTGTTGCAAAATCATCAAATGCGCCTGAGTTGACGTTACCGGCCTGCAAAATAAGCAGCGTATTGCTATCCAACTCAGGCAACTGCGCGGCATCAATGCGACCTTGTGCGTCAGAAGGCACCAGCTCTACACGCTCTTTACCTAAGCCAAGCAAGGCTAAGGCTTTGAACACCGTCCCGTGCGACTGCTCACTGAG
>JAHDBS010000572.1 GCA_020630225.1 Anaerolineales bacterium
TCTGGGCACTGGAATAGAGCTACAAATTCGTGTTTACCAAACCACACTATACTCACTAACAATCACTGTCACTATTCAGCAGTGATCTTGAATACCCTAAAGTTCAACTTTTTTGAGCAACCTTCAGGTTGAAGCTCCGCTCCGAAAAGTTGAACTTTGATGCTCTGCTGAGCAGTTACCAATCACTCACCTATGTCATACGAAGCAAGACTAAAAGAACTTGGCATCGAACTGCCAGAAATCCCCGTTGCAGGCGGCAACTATTTACACGGCGTTGTCTCTGGCAACCATCTATATCTCTCTGGCAAAGTAGACCGGAGCGTCAAAGGTAAGGTTGGCGCCGACGTTTCCTTAGAGGAAGCCTATGCCGCCGCCCGCCAAATTGGCCTCTTTCAACTGGCTGTCATCAAAGCCGAGCTAGGGTCTCTAGACCGTGTCAAACGTGTGGTCAAAGCTCTAGGCATGGTCAACACTGCGCCAGACTTCAACACCACTCCGGCTGTCATCAACGGCTTTTCTGACCTCATGATCGAAGTATTCGGCGACATGGGCCGCCATGCGCGCTCGGCGGTTGGCATGGCCTCATTGCCTAACAATGTTTCGGTTGAAATCGAAGCGATTGTTGAGATTATTCCCGACTAACATCTGCTATGCACATCATTTCAAAGCCTGAAGCAGATGAGTACGCTCCATACACCTTGATGTACATTGACCTTGTCCCAAATGATGGACAAGTGTTGCAGCATCTGCAAACAAGTCTTGAGACACTCACAGCGTTTATTAAAGCCTGCCCAGCAGGCAGCCTAAGCACCCCACATGCAGATGGCGAATGGACTATCAAAGAAATTTTGGTGCACATCATTGATGACGAGCGCATCTACTGCTACCGCGCTTTGCGCTACGCCCGCGGTGACAATACTGAGCTACCCGGCTTTGAACAAGATGATTATGTGCCTTACTCACGTGCCAATGAACGTGGTGTGGATGATATTCTGGCTGAATTAGCAGCGGTTCGCCAAGCAACCATCACATTTTTCAAAAGTGTAGATGCCGAAGCATTATTGCGCCGTGGGGTTGGCAGTGGCAATATTATGAGTGTCAGAGCGGCAGCCTATCACATTTGCGGCCATGAGATGCACCATTTGGAAAGCATCAGAGCAAATTATTTTCCTGACGCAGCCTGACCATGACACACACGCAAGCGTACATCATCTGCTCTTTATCGCGCAGCGGCACGACCTTGCTTTGTGACATGCTGTCCGAGACTGGTGCTGCGGGAAAGCCTGATTCCTTCTTTCGTTTGCAATCAATGCAGTCCTATTGGGCTCCAGCTTTAGGCGTTAACGCCGCTGCTTGGCCAGCACCAACGGCATTCGATAAAAATTACCTAGACGCAGTAATCAGAGAAGGCATAGGATCAACAGAGACATTTGGGATGCGCTTGATGTGGGATCAGGTTGCAAATTTATGTGTACAACTTGCCACGTTTCATCCAAATTTACCTAACAACAAAGCAAGGATCGAAGCTACTTTCGGCAAAACTACATTTATCCATCTGTCACGTAAAGATAAGCTTGCGCAAGCCATTTCACGAATTAGAGCTGAGCAAACTGGCCTCTGGCATGTTAATGCAGACGGTTCAGACCGAGAACGCGTCAAGAGTAATGCCCCTGCAATTTATGATGACACGTACATTGCAACGCAAATTGCGGAGTATGAAGCTGGAGATGCCGCTTGGCGACAATGGTTTGAAGCTGAAAAGATTGACCCAGTGCTACTCAGCTATGAGCAGCTAGCTGAGTCTCCTAACGCTAGTCTTCAGTTGATTCTAAACAGGCTAGGAATAGACCCAGCCGTCGCCAACCACGTTGAGCCAAAAACGAAAAAATTGAGCGATGAACTTACGATGTTGTGGCGAGAAAAGTTTCAACGCAGGTAATTTATTTCCCCCCTCTTCTTATCTCGTGCGTAGAAAAAAATGCTAAGTATCCGAGTTCATTCAAAACGCCTCTCCTTTTAGTCGCTGAACTCAACAAAACTTCCACCTGCTGCAATTCTCGCGAACCTCAAGCAAACTAGCCGCCACTCCTATAGCAACAATACCTTTCTGAGCAACTTCCAATATTGCCCGAGACCATCGGGTGTGAATGGAGGTTGCTTTACGCTTACTGCCCAATTCAAACGTTACTTTATTTCTATTATTTGGCCATCGCAAATTTGCGATTTGTTGTCAGTAA
>JAHDBS010000573.1 GCA_020630225.1 Anaerolineales bacterium
AAGCCTAGTCTCCAATGTGTTTAGCTTTGCGACCACTCCGTTCGACAGGTTGATTAAAGACATCAATACGAAGCTGCTGTGGCAAGATAAAACCGTGACCCTAAACCAAGACGGACAGCAAGCAATCACTGGGCAATTACGCGGGGTAACCGAAACCGGTGCTGTAAAAATTGATCAGAGCACGTTTTATATTGGGGAACTTAGGAATTCTTAATTGTTGAATTACTTAATTTATGAACTATTAATTAGATGGTGCTCAATACATCGCAGCATTACCCATTCAGCAATTAAACAATTCAGCAGTTAACCAATTAGGCTATTCGCTACCCACGGCATCTGTCTTGCATCTAGACTCGCTAGAAAGTACACTATAGCTACGTAAAGTACACCGCAGGTAGCAACAAATGCTGCCTAATCGGAGTTTTCCATGTTTGATGATTTTTCAAGCGGCTCACCGTTCCAAGACGATCTACTCGATGATGATTTCCTCGATGATGTCTTAGCTGACGAACCACAGCCCGCTTACCGAGAAGAAACCCGTGCTGCCGCACCACGCCCAATGCCTCGTACGGCAAGCGTTGGTGAAGAACGCATCTTTGGAATGACAGCAAGCCAGCGTTTTTTGCTTTCGCTGATGCTCTTATTCAACGTAATTGTGCTTGGCTGCTTAGCCCTGTTAGTCACTGAGCGCGTGTTTCTACCAACGTTCTAACAGTTGAACGCTTGACAACCAAAAGTCAGATTGGGTATTATCTGGCAGCAATTGAATAACACCTCAATAACTGAGATGAGGAGTAGTAAACAGTCGCGGAGCGGCCTAGTGAGCAAGAGATAGTGAGAATCTTGTGCGCAATGAACTGTTGAATGGACCTCTGAGTTGCAGTGAGAAAGGCAGTTGCGGTGTCCAACCCGCATGAACGCTTGTACCACTAGCCGGAAGACTACCGTTACCAAGTCAGGATATCGCCCAGCGTTACGCCAACGTAACAATCGGCCGTATCTGTGAAAGAGACTAGTACAGGACTGTGCTAGTAATTTGGGTGGCACCGCGAGATTTGACTCTCGTCCCAGCAGGGACGGGAGTTTTTTTATTTTAAGGCGGTAAGCGCGAGCATCTCACGCTTACAACGCAGTATCTATAACGAACATGACAACAACATTTTTACCAATCGTTCGCGAAATTGAAGCAGATCTGGAAACGCCAGTATCTGTCTATTTGAAATTACGTGGCGATGGACCTTCATTTCTATTGGAAAGCGTGACTGGGGGCGAATCGTTAGCGCGCTACTCCTTTATTGGTCTGAACCCACACAGCGCTTACATTGTTGACGGGGCTAATGTCACACGTCGTTATGGCACTGGCCTGAAAGAAAGCGAAATTCTCGAAGGCGGGACAAATCCACTTCAGGTGCTGCAAGATGTCCTCAAACAATATGACATTGAAGACATGCCCGGCTTGCCACGCCTCAAAGGCGGCATGGTTGGCTACCTTAGCTATGATGCCGTGCGCTTCTTTGAGCCAAGCTTAGACTTGCCGTTACATGAATTGCCAGACGGCATCTTCCTGCTAACAGACACCATTGTTGCGTTTGACCATACGCGGGGGCACGCACTAGTCATTGCACTTGCGCATGGCACCTCAGCTAAGGCGATTTCTTCTGCAACGGAACGCATCGCAGACGTCGCTGCCAAACTAGCAAAGCCAGTGCCACCAATTCGCGCCATGGTGGATGTCGAGCCAAATGTCACCTATACCCACTCTGAAGCTGCTTATTCAGAAATGGTGCTGAAAGCGCAAGAGCACATCAAGGCCGGTGATATTTTCCAAGGTGTGTTGTCCCAAAAGGTCACGCGCTCGACGGGCATTGAACCTTTTCAAATCTATCGCCAGTTGCGGCGGCTGAATCCATCGCCTTACATGTTCTTCTATGACTTTGATGACTTATATGAAGAACCGTTCTACCTGATTGGGGCCTCGCCTGAAATTCATGTGCGTTTAGAAGATGGCAACACCATCCTCCGCCCAATTGCCGGCACGCGCCCCCGCGGTAAGGATGAATTAGAAGACCAAGCATATGCAGAAGACTTGCTGGCAGATCCAAAAGAAATTGCTGAGCATGTGATGCTAGTAGACCTTGGGCGCAACGACTTAGGCCGCGTATGCGATTTTGGCAGCGTCAAAGTCACCGATATGATGGTGATTGAACGTTACAGTCATGTGATGCACATTGTGTC
>JAHDBS010000574.1 GCA_020630225.1 Anaerolineales bacterium
GATCAACAACGTTGCATCCTCTGTGACACCATATTCACGTGCTAGTTGAGGAGAAACGTCTGGATTGAACAACTCATAACTAAACGCACCGTTACTTGCCAAACGATATTGTTGTAAAAGGTCATCCGCCCTAGCACGCCTTCCAGAACTTGCGTTTGTATAGAACCCCACCGCCGAAATACTTGCAGGCAGATCTGCCACAATCTCTAAAGATTCTGGCGACAGTGAGTTCAACTGTGCGTCTGTGGCATCCCAACGCAGACGATAACGCGGCTGAAACGCCACGACGTTGGCAGCCGCAATAATCACTAATAAAAGCGCTAAGCGCAGTATTCGAATTGGCATAGGTCTCATTTGACGCGCTGTAAGCGAAAAACGGCTAGCAAAAGAAAGATGGCCGTCACAGACACAAAATACATCACATCGCTACTATCAATTACACCTTGGGCAAAGCTCTCGCGAAAATGGCTACTAAGGTCAAGATAACGAACCACAGTGAGTACTTGAGGAGGCAATGAAACAAGCCCCGTTTCGATTGTTGTTGCCACTAGTCCGAATAACCAAAGTAACAGGGTAAAAATACTAGCCACGCCAATAGACGCTAGTAATGTTCCAGCTAAACTAGAGGCAAACACCCCAATTGATAGGGCTGCTGAAAATACGAGCATCATCCCTAATGCCGCTACTAAAATGCTGCCAATATCTGTGTTGGCAAAAAAGCGAGTGCCCATTGTCAACCAAAGCGCAGACCCAACGATAGTCATAGCTAGCATCAATACCCCTAGCCACTTCCCAATTACTAGGTGGGAGGCTGAAATAGGCGACAGTTGCAGTAAATCTAGGGTACCTCGCTGGCGTTCGCCAGCGATTGTGCGCATTGTAATAAACGGGGATGTAAACAGCGCCAGAGTCAGATATCCGCTGTAGATTACCGCTGGCTCTATAGGCTGTCCGGGCTGGACGGACGAAATAAGAATTAGCCCCAGAATAAAGTGATAGAGCAAGATCAGTACATATCCGTTCCAAGACGTAAAAAACTGCCGGAATTCACGCCACGCGATTGCTAAGGTAATCATGCTGTCAGTAGATCTAAGTAAATGTCTTCCAAGTCGGTCTGCTCTAAAGCAAATTGATTGACAACGAAGCCATTCTTGATAATTGTGTCTAAGACCATGCTAGGTGCAGTTTCTGGAGCTAAGGTGACTCTGAATGTATTTATCTCAATTGACTGATGCTCTTTACACCAATCAGTTTGTGCAAGAAACGCTACAAACTTGCTAGCTTCTGCCAGTTCAATATTTACAACAGTGTCTACTTGCAGCTTGTTAGCAAGTTCAACAACTGGCCCATCTGCAACAACTTTGCCTTCTTTCAAGATAATGAGTCGATCGCACGTCTGTTGCGCTTCAGCCAAAATATGGGTCGAGAACAGCACCGCTTTGGTTTTACCAAGCCGTCGGATGAGACGGCGAATATCCACCACTTGAGCAGGGTCAAGTCCAATAGTTGGTTCATCTAATAACAAAATTGCCGGATCTGGCAGAATGGCCCGCGCCAAGCCTAGCCGCTGCCGCATCCCTTTTGACAGATTACTAACCAACGATTCTTTTCGGGAAAGTAGATCTACATCCTCTAAAACAGCCTCAATTCGTTTACTTGCCTCAGGCAATGAATATAACTTGGCAAAATAAGCTAGGTATTGGTAAACCGAGAGATCTTCATATAAAGGCACTGTTTCAGGCAAAAACCCAATCTGTTGTTGATATGCCCCGTCAGCAGCACGCAAAGCATCTGCGACTGTGATAACACCACTGTCTGCAACAGATAATGTTGCCAACATGCGCATGACTGTGGTCTTGCCAGCACCATTTGGTCCCAACAAGCCAACCACCTCACCACTTTTCAAAGCAAGGCTTACTCCATCCACGGCAGTTCGACTGCCAAAAGACTTAATTAGATTTGTTGCAGATATAAGAGTCAATTTAGGTTCACACCCAATGTTTTTTCAGAGAGAAAGTTGAATTCAAACGATGATTAGCTAATCTCAAAAGACGTTGACACAAGCAACCCTGCCCACTACAATTCGGCCCGTCTTGACATTAAAGCATTGTGAAGGCGTATTTTGACGCGCTTCGCATCAAAAATATTTCTTAAAGAGAGAAAAGAGGATTAGTTTTATGATGAGCAACCTCCCAGCCCTTTGGTGGCTGGCACCTAT
>JAHDBS010000085.1 GCA_020630225.1 Anaerolineales bacterium
GTAACGCCAGACGGGATGCCGCTAGTGTGGATTGGGAAATATATATTCGGACATTCTAGAATTGATCGTGTCTATGGACCGGATCTAATGCTAGCTGTGTGTAAACAATATCCGGAGTATAAGCATTATTTTTATGGAGGGAATGCTAATTTATTAGAGTTGTTGGCAAAACGACTAAGAAAAATTAGTCCTAATTTGAGAATAGTTGGCTCACATGCACCGCCTTTTCGACCGCTTACACCAACTGAAGAGGTCACAATTGTTGAAGAAATAAATAATTCAAATGCTGACATTGTCTGGGTGGGCTTGGGGACTCCCAAACAAGAACGCTGGATGGCGAATCACGTTGACAAGTTGGAAGGCAAAATTCTCATTGGTGTTGGCGCTGCCTTTGACTTTCATGCTGGTTTAAAACCGCAGGCGCCAATTTGGATGCAACGTAGTGGGTTAGAATGGCTTTTTAGACTGGCCACAGAACCGCGTCGCTTATGGAAGCGCTACTTAACCTGTATTCCAAAATTCCTTTTTCTATTCAGCCTGCAATTGTTGGGGATGCGTGGTAATAAAACATAGGCATTATAGGGAGGCCATATTTACGCATTAAGTAGAGAGAAAAAGTTGTTCAGCACGCTTTTATGTTGCACTCTTTTTTTACTATTCCCAACAAAAACCCCAATACTTAGTGCAACACTTGCTGGGCTTGGTTTGCTTACATTGCTCTTCGCTTTATGGAAAAGCGATTTTGGTCCAGTGAATCACATTTTTGTTGTTCTAGTGCTTATGCTAATTGTCGGAACGGTAGTCTCTGTAGATTGGGCACAGACGTTGCCTAAAGCATCTGGACTGGTGCTGGGGCTTGCGTGGGGGATCACATTTGCTAATCTGAAAAATGAACATTCATTGACTGCAGCAATCAGGCTAACGTATCTGTTCGCGATTGGGTTTATCCTATTTGGCGTGCTTACAGTAAGTTGGAAAACAAACTTGCCGATAATGGCTCAGGTAGTGGCAGTGCTACCAACGTTCCCTCAATTACTGCCCGAAAATCGCGTTTTGGGCACACATCCTAATTTGCTTGCCGCGACTATTTTGTTGGCGCTACCCCAGTTGTTGGCATTCTCATGGCGGGCTCTGTGGCTTAAATCAAATTGGCAGGCGGGAATAACAAATTGCTTAAGCATTGGCTTGGTGTTATTGCTGATTGGGACACAATCGCGCGGTGGGTGGATTGCCGGTCTGATTGCTCTCATTAGCGTTCCAATTCTAATGTATTTGCCGCGCCTGATGCGTAACATTTACACCAGACGAATCGTGTTGGTAAGTTGCATTGGGGTCGCGTTAGCAACTTGTGCAATCCTAATCTTGAATAAGGAAACGCTGTTGATCTATTGGCAGCAACCGCCGACGAAGACACACTTTGGCTCATTCCAAACGCTTGAATATCGTAAAGAGATTTGGCCGTGGGCTGTAACGGCCATTAATGACTTCCCCTTTACCGGGGTCGGGTTAGGGGCTTTTCGGGTGATGGTCCATCGCTTGTACCCAATTGCCATCCCCGCAACTCAAGACATTGCCCATGCGCATAATCAATTTTTACAAGTGGCGCTTGATGTGGGTCTCCCAGGACTTATTGCATATCTAGCATTGCTGATTCTAGCGGTAAAAATGGTGTGGTTTGTGATGCAACACTCAGAAGAATGGAAGCCAATTGCAGTTGGGATTCTGGCCAGTTTTATCGGGCTACATGTGTTTGGGTTGGCGGATGCACTTGCATTAGGGGCTAAACCAGGCCTCTTGTTTTGGATGTGGTACGGTATTTTAATCGCCATCTTTCGTATAACGCATCGTGAAGTGTATCAACACCAAATTCAAAATGATGCGTGAACCCTTCATCTGGTGGTTCGCACAGCTACTTTGGATCGGAGCTGCCTCCTTTGCGCTCGCTAGTTGGAGCTACGCACGTTGGTTCCAAGCAGAATACGGGCAGAATGCTTCCATTGTGCGTAAACATCAACAGGTAATGGCTATTTGCCTGCTCTGTATTTTTATTGCAATACTGCTTACAAGTGTACAGGGGTGGCGTACAGCGCTTGCGCTTTTAGGACTTGGCATTACGTTGTATCAAGGCTGGCAGCAATTGCGTAACACACCCCCAGACTAACCCTAAAATTTGTGCAATAGTTCTGATAAATAATAAGCCAATGCCAATGCCGGCTAACTTTGGTGCGTAAGTTAACAGCCACCTGGTCATGGGGATACACGCAACCAACCACAACATTGCACTGCACCAAAGCAGTATTGTGGCTAGCGTGGGCTGAACTAATGCCGTTAAAACGCTAAATCCCCATATTATTCCAAATAGAAGTTGCAAACGTTGCGCTGTTGGCGTGTGTGAATCGGATATGGTTTTATTAGGGTGCGCTACCAACACAGAAATTTTCCAGACTCCTAGCTCAAACTTTCTCCGAAAATAAGCGGTCAATGTTGTGACATGTTGGTGTGCTACGCGTGCATCTAGCGTGATAGCTAATTTATGGCCTGCTTGGTGCACCCGGAATGAAAGCTCATGATCTTCGTTCCGCTTGATATGCGGATTAAACCCTTGATGCTCTAAAAAAATCGAGCGTCTAAACGCTGCAGAATAGGTGTCAATAAAGTCTATTCCAGACAACTTGCTCATTTGATGTGTCTTAAATGCGTACTCCTGCTGTACAAAACGGGCAACGGTTTCAGGCTGAGTAGAACGATATGCGCCTTTGATTGCCGCAATAGCCGGATCCGCTAGCATTGGCTTTAACAGTTGTACAATCCAATCTTTTTCAGGAATACAATCGGCATCCGTAAATAGTAAATAGTCTCCTTTACTTATAGAGACACCACTGTTGCGTGCTGCGCCTGGTCCAAGCGGAAATCTAGTCCATACAAAAGGCATAGTACGCGCTAAGTTTGGATTGTTGTCAGAACAAATATAGGTGCAATTTGGGTATGAAGCACACAACAATTGGAGGTCTTTGTTGTGGGTGTCATCATTTACAAGGATGATTTCTGTACAAATGTCAGGTGGTAAATTCTGTTTACTTAGCGCGTCTAAACAACGCTGTAAGGTGTCAGGTGAATTGTAAACGGGCACAATTATTGAGACAAGCATGTTTATGAAGATGACGAATTGAAACGAATTCTTGAAAAAGAGACATAGCAAATGCTAATTGTAAGAGGAACGCCTAATGAAATAAGCTGAACGAGCAGACCATGTTTAATTGCGAGCGAAGGGGCAACATTGTAAACCGATAGTGCAAATACACTCATCCCAATTGCGGGTGCTAAATTTGCTGGTGTCAAATTTGGGACAACGCCAATAAATACAAGCGTCAATGACAACAGTGCAGCTGTATTACTAAGGCCGAGTGATTGGGCAGCAAATAGTGCTGCATGTGTAGCCCATGCGCTTATCCAGAAAACAAATGTTAATCCAATTATTGAGAAAAAAAGGCTATGTCTGTCTCTAAAGAAGGTGAGTGTGCCTGCAATTTGCGCACGCGAATTTGAAGAGTGTTGTATCAAGACAGTGAGAAAGAATGCTGCACCTAATAACGCAACTGGTGTAATAAAGTTTAGCGTATATTGCGAAGCAAGGTCTGGAACAAAATATATTGAAAGTGCTAGCAAAACGAGGGCATCACATAGTTTTTCAATAAATAATATCTGACCCGTTGCAACAACTGAAAGCGGTGTATGTTTAACGGTTAATGTTGCTTTGGTAATATCGCCGCTGCGTAACAACGCTACAATATTTAAAGTTTGTGCAAGACTAGAAATCCCAAGTGCATCTCTAAACGGATATGTTTTAACGTGCCATTGCACAAGTTGTTTCCAGCGAAGTGCGCGGGCTAGGCTACCAAGCCCAACAGTTAGGACAGCAATGTTCACCCAGTTCCAGCGTATGCCTGAGAAATTAGCTAAGGTCGAATAGTCAATGTCAATCGTTATCCCCCACCAAATCGCTAATCCAAACAACACGAGTAGAGTTATAATGCGTAAAATAGTTGTTAGCATAGGTTAGCGTTCAAAAAGAGAATAATCTAATAAAAAACAACGCAACTGCCGAAAATTGGCTATAATGAAGATAACCTGATTATCACATCGGTTTATATTAAAAACTGTTCTCGGCAGAGATGAAAGACTTCCGGAGGATGGCTAAGACTATACTTGGCCGTCCTCTTTTTATTTAAGTATGATTGATCAATTTAAGCAATTTAGCAAGAAAATTCAGATTGTTGTAGCGTCTATGTTAGGAATGGTGGCGTGTGCGCTATTTCTAATGCTGTATCTGCTGCTAATTGGGCCAACAAGCCCGTCAGAGGCAGTCTTAGCTGAATATACCGCGCCGGTTGCCACGATTCGATCACAAACACCAGCGCCAGTAGCAAATCAAGAAATAATAGTAACAGCAACAGTTGGCGTCCCGACAGTATATAGACGCCCAACGGATACAGCTACACCAACCAACACGCCTACACTAGCACCTACCGTAACACGCCAAGTAACCGATAGTAGCATTGCTACCCCTGATATTGATGATGTAACTGCGAAACCCGCAGTTACCCCGGACTTCTCAGGAGTGTTGACAACGGTTACGCCTAGCGAATCTGTCTTGACAGCAGATCCAAGTGTTGCTGTTGAACTTACGGTAACTGTCGCGCCTACTGAAGTGCTATTAACAGACTTCGTGATGCGAAATAATACAGAAAAAGCCTTACTTGTGTTTATTTATGGCACCCAAAATGAGAATTTCACAATCGCACCTGGAGGAACAAATAGGTCATCATTACCGACTGGTAATTATCAATTAGAGATCCGTCTGCCAAACGGAGTAGAATTCGAAAACTTTATTTTAGAAGGCGTAGAAAAAAGGCTAAGAGTAGATCAGAATATTGTTGACGAGAACTTCTCAGTGAACTTAGTCTATGAAAACTAATGCTTAAGCTGTTTGCCGGAAATCTCAGGTCAAATACAAAAGTAGTCTTCCCTAGACGCACAACAATTAGGACAACCTTACGGTGGCTATCGCGCGTCTTGATGAGGTGCTTTATTCAGTTGGAGATTAAGGGGGCAGAGCATTGGCCTCAGTCTGGCCGATTACTAATTGTTAGCAATCACAGTTCTTATCTGGAAGCTGCGCTATTAGCTACTTATTCGCCACAAATAATTGAAGCATTAGGAGCCGATGATGTTCCGCTAGATCCGCGGTTTGCATGGCTAATGCATTTATATGCATTTATTCCAATCAACCGTGGCACGTTTGATCGTCGTGGCTTAGCCATTGCTCGCAATTGTTTAGAACAAGAAGGTTGGTTGGCGCTTTTTCCTGAAGGGGGGATTTGGGACAAACGATTGCGAGATGCACATATCGGAGTCGCTTGGTTAAGTGCCAAAGCTAATGCACCAATTTTGCCCATTGGGTTTGGTGGTTTGGATGGTGCACTAGCTAAAGCTGTGAAGTTGCAACGCCCAAAAATTGTCATGACAATCGGTGCGTGTATTCCTCCAATAACGCTCAAAAATTACAAAAAAGAGGCATTGCAAATTCAAGCAAATCAGGTGATGTCTGTAATTCAGTCCCTACTACCGCCAGATGAGCTTCTAGCACAAACTAGCATTTATGAAGAAACGTTTTCGTGTTGTGTTTCAATTCAAGATAGTCATGGAAATACACTACAACCTAATGTGTTGAACAATGACACACATCAATATGCGTTAGGCCATTTGATCTTTGTGCCTGTTGTGTTGAATACAATTCGTCGAAATTTTAAGCAGCCAATTGATGCATTACAACGTTATAACGTGCCAATTGCCATTGATGAGTTTTTCACTGCTTGTGAAGTCGTTCTTGAATTTCTTGAGACGGTTTCTCCCGCTTATTTGTCTTTTCGTTTTGGGCCAATACTAGGAAGACAAATGCATGCCGCGCTACAGGGTTTGTCAGAGGCTTTGAAAACCGCTAACGGAGATACCGTTGTTGTCAGCCCGCTACGAACATACAGGCTTATTGGAAATGAACACAAAATAGTTGAAACGGATCCTGGCGCCCCGCATGTATAAATGACTATTGTACGGAAGGGTACTTTTGATTGTGAGCCTGGATAAAGTAGCATTCTATGCTGAAGCAAGGTAGTTGCCAGACAAATAGATTAAGTTAGACAATATTTTTTATATAAGCGCCCATCTTGGCTGAGGTTGAAAGAAATCCGGAGGTGGCATGCTCTTTTGATATTAAGAGTATGCCATCTTTTTTATTACCTAAATTAGGAAGAAATGCTATGAACAGAAGAACATTTATACGTCTCGCCTCTGCAAGTGCAGGAGCAATAATCGTTTCACCATCTTTAGTGGCTTGTGGCCCTGCAACATCGGTTGCTGTGCGATCTGGCGCAAAGACTGTAGCAACTTGGTTTGCAAAGTATATGGTCGAGTTAGCAGCACAGAAAACTTTTGATACCATCGTTGACTTTGTTCAAAATCAATCAAACACCGAAGCCGCCAAAATTGATGCAGTCAACCGCCAAATGGCAAACAATGGCTTTACCAATAACAGTCAAAGGCCTGTATATACCCAACGTGGATTTTATAGCTATGAGGTTGGGCATCACGACTCATTCAATGGCTGTGTGGCAATTTATGACGGGCAAAAGAATAATCTTGCTTTAGCGGAAGGGCCTACTGTTGTGGGGTTAGCAAAAGTAGCGGAGGCTTATCGTGACGCGGGTCAATCTGCTTCACAAGCAGCAGACAGCACGTTTGTGACTGGTTCATTTCAAAACCCAAGTCGCAATGCATTTAGTGTGGATTATAACCAACCTTATGTAGGGTATACCAATTTTGGGACCGTCCATGTTGACTATCGCACGCTAAATTCTACTTCGGGTGAAGTAAATGTAATCGTTACAGATCGCCAAGGCTATAAAGAGTTCGAAGCAACGTATCCATTGCAATATAGCTAGGCTTCTATGAAATTTAAGCAAATACATGTACTGGGAATACTCTTCGTATTTCTGTTATCTGGATGTGCAACAACAGCCGGCATGAACGATGTCAATATTGATGTCGTTGATGAAGAGGAAACTTGGTATGACGGCGAAAAATCATTCGATCAGGAGGCTGCGTTTATTGATGAGGCTCAAGGGGCAGCGCAGCGCACACCTTACCGGCCAATCACTGGGTGTGCGCCTTCACGATTGGAGCGTAATGACATTGCTATGGTTACTCTTGGTGGTGGCCCAAATGGGATTCGAAGCTATCCAGATACACATCCCAGTGACAACATTATTTACCGCGCCCAACCCGGTGAGTTGATGCGAATAATTGGCGGCCCCGAATGCAGTTATGGTTGGTTGCTTTGGCAAGTTGAGGTCTACGGTAATAATGTGGTTGGTTGGACACCAGAGTCCAATGGCGATGAATTCTGGCTTGAAAGACATTTGAAATGATCACTATAGTTAATGGGCAAATCTTAGGACGGCGTTATAGAATTGAACGTTTCATTGATCGAGGTGGAATGGCAGATGTGTATCTTGCTAGAGACCTACAACGTAATATTCCCGTTGCACTTAAGTTCATGCGTTCTGATTTTGCTGACGACTATCAATTTGAGCGCCGCTTTCGCAAGGAAGCAGCAGCCTTAGATCGCTTGAATCACCCAAATATTGTTCAGTTTTATGAATTAGTCCGCGCAGATGATCATTTGTTCATGGTTATGGCCTATGTGAACGGTATTACATTGCGTAAATATATGGCGCGACTCAAGCGTGAAGCGCGAAGAGAGTTGGCGCGATTGCCTGCTGCGCAAGCACTGTATGTTATGCAAAGGCTAGCGTCTGCTTTAGATTATGCCCATCAAACAGGTGTACTTCACCGGGATTTAAAGCCTGGCAATGTAATGTTAGATCGCGCAGGTAATATCTTTCTGGCGGATTTTGGCATCGCAAAATTATCCGATTCAGCAACGATAACAACAGTTCATGCAGGAACCCCGGCTTATATGAGCCCTGAACAATGTTTAGGGAACGTGCTAAATAAGCAAAGCGATTTATATTCATTTGGCGTATTAGCTTATGAACTGTTGAGTGGTCGGCGGCCATTTATTGGGAATTCTTCACAAGGTGAGGCAGCGTCTTTAGGTGAGTCGCTTAGGCTAGAACATATTCGTAGTGTTCCACCAGATATTCGGCAATTCAATAACGAATTGTCTATGTCAGTAGCGGCTACTTTTGGCAAAATGTTGGCAAAACAGCCAGAGCAACGCTATGGGTCTGCTCGTGTTTTTGTTCAACGACTGGAGGCGGCGTTGCCTAGACCTCAAGCGATGTATGCATACGCGTCACAAGCAGCTAAGACGCCTACACCTGCTATTCAAAAGTTTGCACCTCAACCTAATGGCAATCGAGAACGTAGTGTTTGGCTCCAACTATGGTTAGGCGTTATGACAGTGGTGTTTATAGGGGTAGGTGTTTTTGGCGTATTGCGAGTATCTCCTAGAACGACAGGAGGTGTCGTGTCTGCAACTAATACACCAGCTGAAGAACAACGAACAAGTTCTCCGACAAGCGTTTCAACATTGCCGGAAAAGTCTGCTCGTGTAGAAGAGACAGCCACTACAAGCCAAATCTTAAATCCAACAAATGAACCAGAGCAGAAAACTGACTTGATTAGTAGCACTGAAGTTCAAACACTCACATTAGTACCAACGCTAATCGAAACAACTGCAACTCCGACCGCAGCAACTGCTGTGGTGACAGTTCCCCCAACGGCTACTTTTACAGCAAACCCGCCTACACCAATTCCCGCAACCAGTACATTTACAGCACAACCGCCAACGCCAATACCATCAACCAGTACACCTACAGTAGTACCAACGCCGGTTTCGAGTTGGTCAATTACAAGCCTCAACGTTTCGTTTAGTCATACAGATGCTCCCAATGGATTTGGCGGGCGTATTCAGTCAAAGGGTTGTGGTGCTGTCATAAATGTAATGCCTGAGTCGACCGTTGTCACAGGCGGTGTGCTTACTTTTATTGACGCTGGATCAGGTCAGACTGCTTTTGAGTTGCCTGTGAACGTCGATCCAAATTACGGGTTTATTTCAGTTTCTATCCCAAATAGTGTGTCTGGGCAATACCGTTTTTCTGCAAGGCTGTCTAGCGCAGATGGGGCGTTTCAGACAACAACCTTTAATACTGTGGCCTTTGCCAAACATGAAGCGTTTACAAAACCAGGCTATTACGATTCGTCATATGCGCAAGGAAGCACAATTCAATTCTTTGGAGACGGGTCTTGTGCAGCACAATAGTTCAAAAAAACGAGAGATTAAATGTCTAATTTTTCCGGAATAACCTGATTCACTGACAAATCTAAGAGCAAATGAGCAAATGTTGTTTTCTGTCGCGGATAATCAGGATGTTTGGGGTTATGATGCGCAAACAGGTTCGTTGACTGAGAAAATAGGTAATCAAACTGAACCGGTTTATCTAATTGAGGTGTCTCCAGATGGATCAAAACTTGCCGCAATTAGCTCAAAAAAAGTTCGCATTTGGAACTTGCCTTCTTTACAGCCGTCCTAGGTGATGTCTAAAGTGACACCTATTGAACAATTACAAGACTGGCGGCTGACTGTCCGTAAAACTCTAGCCTGGTCTCCAGATGGGCAACAGCTAGCATTTACTTCGAGTAAAAATTCGATTTACATTTGGGATGTATACGCAGACGAGCAAGCGTATCGGCTCGGTGAGACAGGGGGAGAGGTGATTGGTCTACAGATAGCCTCTATATATTGTATAGGGGAGATATTTCGTTTTGGATTCCAAGTCTTTTAGAAGAGGGCGAGAAGTTTCCTCCGCTCTTAGGACATGCAGATAAAATCACTACTCTCATTTGGTCAGATGAACTAAATCAAATTATTAGCAGTATCTTAGATGGTACGATCCGCTTTTGGGGCATTCCAGAAGAAAGCTGAAACAATATTGAAAACCGCGTCATAAATTCAATTCGTCTGACGCTTTAATACCCCTTGACAGAGATGGAAGATTTCCGGAGGAATTGACTACCACTGTATAAGGACACAGTCATGCCAGAAGAAAATCAATCAATTTCAACTACATCCGCGTCTTCAAACAAGATAACAGTTGCGTCTTCCACAAACTATGTTGGAAAGACAATACAAAACCGTTATAAGGTTGAAGTAAAACTTGGGCAAGGTGCAATGGCAGAAGTCTATGGTGCAACAGATCTAAAACGCAATTCTAAAGTCGCATTAAAGTTCATGCTAGAGCAATTTGCTGAAGATCCAGAATTTGAACGGCGCTTTAGAAAAGAAGCAGCTGCATTGCAGAAGCTACAGCATCCAAATATTGTTCGTTTCTATGAACTCGGCCGTGAAGGCGTTCAGCTGTTTATGGTCATGGACTGGATAGAAGGTATTGCCCTTCAAAAGCATCTTTACATTCAAACGCATGAGCAACCTGAAAACGGACTGTCCTTTTCAGAAGCGGTCACTATTTTGAAAGAAGTCGGGTCTGGTTTGCAATATGCACATGCGTCAGGGATTTTGCACCGTGATGTAAAACCAGGCAATGTCATGCTGAGCAAAGATGGGAAAGTTCATCTTGCAGACTTTGGCATTTCCAAGGCCACTGACTCAGCAACCGTCACACTGTCTGGAATTGGAACGCCTGCCTATATGAGTCCAGAACAATGCGCCCAAATGGAGCTTGACTCACGTAGCGATGTATATGCATTAGGCATTATGGCGTATGAAATGTTTGCAGGAAAAAGACCTTTCCGCGGTGACTTTACAGATGAATCGGAAACATCAGCCGGGTCTCGTTTGGAAAGGGTCCGCCGACAGCAGCTAGCTGAAGATCCCGCGCCACCTAGCTCTATAAATGCAGATATTCCGGTTGAACTAGATACAGTACTACTCAAGTGTTTGGCGAAAAAACCGGACGATCGTTATGAGTCTTGTGATGCATTTATCCATGCATTAAACCAAGCTCTGCCAGATACAAGAGATATTCGATCTTGGACAGAGTATGAGTATGAAAATGTTAATGCCCTGGATGTAAAACCTGCTCCTGAACCTAAGCGCAGAAAGCCTTGGCTAATGCCGCTCGTGATTTTGGTCATCGCAATTGCAGGCTGGTTTGGGTTACGAGTCCGAAATGCCCAACTTCAAGCACAGTTTGAAGCATTTGTAGAGCAAGCAGAACTTTTGAGTAACGCAAGTGATTATGCCGGTGCAATTACCGCATATGATGAAGCATTGCTGATGGATCCGCAAAACACGACACTACTCAACCAGCGCGGTGTTGCAAAACGCAACGCTGGTGATTTTGACGGTGCACTGGTAGACCATGAAAGTGTCCTCACATTGGAGCCGCAGAACACACAAGCCCTATATAACACCGGCCTTGCCCAGATTGAGCTTGAAGAGTATGACAGTGCAATTGCATCTTTCGATGCAGTTGTTGAACTTGACCCAACATCGTCAGATGCTCTAGCAAGCCGAGCAGATGCCTACTATGCAAGTGGTAACGTAGATGCTGCACTCGCAGATTATGATGCTGCGCTTAATGTTGCCCCAGATGATACGTCCGTTCTTGCGAGTAGAGCAACGGTGAAACTCGCAACCGGCGACTATGCAGAGGCTACCGAAGACATTGAGTCTGCACTGGCTTTAGATCCAAATAATGCCCAGCTCTGGCGCGCTGCAGGTGATGCTAAGCAAAATGTTGGCGAGTATGACGCAGCAATCGCAGCCTATAACAGAGCGCTCGAGCTAGAGCCAAATGTAATTGATGCTTTGTATAACCGTGGCACAGCTTTGTTTGAAACGGGCGACTATGCAAGTGCTTTGGCTGACTATGCAGCCGTCATTGCGATGGATCCCGCATTTGGGAATGTGCTTCAAAATCATGGTCATGCAAACTTTGCTTTAGGCAACAATGCTGCTGCACTAGCTGACTACTTAAAGGTGTTAGAGACAACACCAAACGAACCAACTGTGTTGGTCAATACGTGTACAGCTACAGTGAACTTGCAAGACTATGAATATGCTGCCGAGCGCTGTTCAACTGCAATCGCAGAAGTTGAAGCATCTGCTCCGGCTTGGGCAGGACGCTGTGAAGCTCGATATTGGAATAGTTATTGGAACCCAACCGAAGAGATGCTCGCTGATTGTGATCAAGCGATTTCCCTTGATACTACCTATGCGCCAGCTTATGCAAGTCGCTGCACAATAAAACTCGCTTTGCATGACCGTGAAGGCGCCTTGGAGGATTGTGAACGCGCTGTGGTTTTGGAAGCAACCAATGCAACTGCATGGGCCGGTTTATGCCAGCTTGAGCCATTAGAGGATACTGAAACTATAGGCTTGAATGAAGATGAAACAGCCTGCGAAAAAGCACTGTTAGCAGCACCAGATTCGCTATATGCACTTTATGCGCAGGGTATACAACACTTCAGGCAAGAAAACTATGATGCGGCTATTACTAGCTTTACGGATGTTATTGAACTAGATGAAAATTTTCTGTTGGCTTGGGTTAATCGTGGTTATGTAAAACGATGGGGGAATGAGGATTACGAAGGAGCTGTTGCTGACTATAACAGAGCACTAGAATTACAACCAGAGTATATTGATGCCTTGATGGCTCGTGCGAACATTTATCGTTATGAACTTGATGACTCCGCTGGAGCCATGTCTGATTACACTAAGGTGCTGCAAATAGATTCGGAGCACTTGCGTGCGTTGGTGGCTAGAGCAGGACTAAAAAATTATCCACTTGAGGATTATGAAGGTGCTATTGAAGACGCAACCTTAGCGATTGAGATTGACAGTACCTACACTGCTGCATGGGCAGAGCGCGGTAGCGCAAAAAGACGGTCTGATGATTACGAGGGTGCGCTTGCTGATTTTGACATGGCTATTGAGTTAGAACCAGAGCGTAGTTATTACTGGTCTTCACGTGCGCAACTCAAAAATCATGACCTGGAAGATTACGAAGGCGCTTTGGCCGATTATGATATGGCAATCCAGTTAGATCCTGATAATGCTTATTATGACTTAGTAAATAGAGGTGCAATCAAACAATACGAATTATCTGATCCCGATCTAGAAGGCGCTCTTGCTGACTATGATGCTGCTGTTGCCAATAGGCCTGATGAAGATCATGCATATACTTGGCGAGCAAGTGTGCTTCGCTCAATGGGACAATATGAGGAGGCTCTTGCTTCATATGATACAGCTGTACAACTGAACCCAAGTAATGCTTGGAATTTCTATGTTAGAGGACGCTTTAAGTATTTCAACTTAGATGATGTAGACGGAGCTTTATCAGATCTAAGTGCCGCGATTGAGCTTGAACCTAATAATTCTGGATGGTATGTAGATCGAGGTGTTATCTATCTAAATAAATTAAATAATCCAGAAAAGGCAATTGAAGAGTATACAAAAGCTATTGATCTTGATCTTAGTAATGTAACTGCCTACTTTTATAGGGCACAAGCGCATGATTTTCTGGGAAATCATGCGCTTGCGGTAGAAGATTTGCAAGAGGCGCTACGAGTAGACCCTAATTTTGATCGAGCGCAACTAGAATTAGAACGTATCCAAGCTTCACTTAGCGGATAATTGTAACAATCTTCTTAACAGAGAGTTGTTAGCCCAATCATTAAAAAAACAGCTCACAGTGTATAGCTGTGAGCTGGTAGTGTGTAAACAGCACATAGATATTTTCTGTGTGCTGTTTTACTGATAACATCTAAAATTCAGTTCGCTGTTGTAGAGTTTGCCTTACAGATTTCTGCTTCGATCCTTACGCTAGATTGATTTTCTTGAAAAAATATCCAGTACCCATATAAATCATAAGCATTTTTGTAAATGCTTGTTGACTCGATTACTATTCAAAAAACTAGTACAAACCCTTAGTAATGTTATTACTCGAGTTTGCATA
>JAHDBS010000086.1:0-9130 GCA_020630225.1 Anaerolineales bacterium
GCTCGTCGGCGAACAAAATCTTTGGATTGTTGATGAGTGCGCGGCAAATGGCAACGCGCTGCTTTTCGCCGCCAGATAGCTGATGCGGAAAGTTCTCGGCGCGATCGGTGAGATTGACGCGGGTGAGTAAATCCAGCGCGCGCTGTTCGGCGTCTTTGATGCCCTGCAACTCGGCGGGGAACATAATGTTCTCAATCGCAGACAGCGATGGCACCAAGTGAAAGGACTGAAACACAAAGCCAATGGTCTCATTGCGCAGCGGGGCGAGTTCGTCTTCAGTGCGGTCCGTAATGTCTTGGTCTGCAATTGAAATGCGGCCAGTTGTTGGGGTATCCAGACCAGACAGAATACTGAGCAACGTGGACTTGCCACTGCCGCTACTCCCAATAATTGCCACGAATTCACCCGCGTTAATTGCAAGTGAGACATCGGACAGCACATTAATGGTGCGCTCGCCGAGCGTATAGGTTTTCGTTAGATGTTGTGCTTCAAGAATGGGCATGGGTCAATTTTATGTCTTTGACTCGGAATCGGCTTGAGGGCTACGTGAGAAGAACCTGAAGATGTTGTGGAGAAGTCGGTTTTGTCGCGGACAAGAGCGGACTAGGTGGATGTGTGTTGATAGCCGCAGTGTGATTTTCGTGAAATTTATCGCTGGTTTGCGTAGCGGTGCATGAGTCTTAATCTAAATCAGGTTAGAACTTAATAAAACTAGCGGCCGATTTTCAACAGAGTCCAAATTGCAGTAAATCTTTACGCTGCTTCAATCAGAATGAAACAAATAACAAACCATCTCTAAAGGAAGTGTTTTCAGAACAGATGTAGCGCTCTTTCTATACTAGATACATAGTTTGTAACGGTAGATTTTATTTTGAGTTAGTAGGAGTCCAAATAATGAGGATATTAGTCACTGGCGGTGCGGGGTACATCGGCAGTCATACGGTGCTTGAGTTATTAGACGCTGGCTACGATGTAGTCGTGGTCGATAACCTAAGCAGCAGTAAGGAAATTTCACTCCAGCGCGTGGCGCAATTAGCTGGGCGCCCATTTGCGTTTCACCATGTCGACTTACGTGATGGCGTGGCACTGAATACGGTATTTGAAGAGCACGCGATCGATGCGGTTATTCACTTTGCAGGCTTGAAGGCCGTCGGTGAGTCGGTTCTAAGACCGCTGGAATATTACGAGAACAATCTTATTAGCACGCTGCGTCTATGCGAAGTTATGACGCAGCATCAGGTTAAGAAACTGGTCTTTAGTTCGTCAGCTGCCGTGTATGGCGAGCCACATAAGGTGCCTATTACAGAAGCGTTTCCGCGCTCGGCAACAAGCCCGTATGGCATGACCAAGCTAATGATTGAAGACATTTTGGCTGACCTTGCAATGGCAGACGGTGGCTGGCAAGTAAGTTTGTTGCGCTATTTCAATCCGGTTGGGGCGCATGAAAGTGGGCTCATAGGGGAAGACCCAATGGGGGCCCCCAACAATTTATTGCCATATGTCTCGCAAGTTGCGGTGGGTAAGCTGCCCCGCTTACGCGTCTTTGGTAATGACTATCCCACTTTGGATGGCACTGGTGTGCGTGACTACATTCATGTTGTTGACCTTGCCAAAGGCCACTTGGCTGCACTGCGAGGTCTTCATGCAGGCGTCGAGATTTACAACCTTGGCTCAGGGAAGGGGTATTCGGTTTTGCAGCTGGTTGAAGCATTTAGTAAAGCCTCAAGTCGTCCAATTCCCTATGAAATTGTGGCGCGTCGACCTGGTGATGTTGCGGTTTGTTTTGCGAACCCTGCAAAGGCTAACCGGACGCTTGGCTGGAAAACAACGTTGAGTCTGGCCAAAATCTGTGAGGATGCGTGGCGTTGGCAGATTGAAAATCCAAATGGCTATGAGGTGCACAGCGTTAGGGTGAACAAGCACGTTCGGGCCTGACCATTATTTTGCGTTAGCACTTATTCCCGTTATTTGGCAAATTTCGTGTCACCTAGTTTGCCAGATAGCATATTTTTTATACAAGGCGATGGAGCATACGGTCCGTCGCCTTTTTGATTTAACGCATTCTCAGTGCTGACTGATGATACTGTATGGTTGACATTACTGTGTGATACACAGTAATATGTCGTATATGGCAAAAACGACTGATCCAGACAAAATATTTGAAAGTTTGACCTTTGAAATGCGGCGTGGTGTTTTGGTATTGGCAGTGCTGACGCAATTACATGAACCGCGCTATGGCTATGCCCTCAAGCAAAGCTTGGCGGAACAAGGGTTAGACATCAAGGAGGGCACGCTGTATCCGTTATTGCGCAGGCTTGAAGATCAAGGACTGTTAGATAGCAACTGGGAAGTCGTGAATGATGCCCGTCCGCGTCGGTATTACCACGCCAACGCCAATGGCAAAGCGCTAGAAACGCGCCTACGGGCAGACTGGATGCAGATGCAAACTGTGATCGATCAACTGCTCAACAACACAACCCAAGGAGACCAACATGACAACGCCTGACCTGATAACGCGTTACATTGACAATGTGCGTAATCGCCTGCCGTACCGGCTACGGCGTGATGTGCCGCTTGAGTTGCAGTCGCTCATTGAAGACGCGCTGGAAGCACGCCAGCCAGTTGCAGACGAAGAAGCCGCCATCGTTGAGATCTTGCTGGAAATGGGATCGCCAGAAGAACTGGCCGCGCAATATCAGACGCAAACGCACCTGGTTGGGCCAAGCATGTTCCCCATTTACAAAATGATTGTTGTGATTGTGCTCACAGTGCTGACGTCTGTGTTGGTGGCGTTGAATGCAATCGACATTTTTACGGACGGGATGTCGCTGGCGATTTTGGAGCGTTTGCCGCGCCAAGTCTTTAGCTTTCTCTTTGAAGAAGTCGCACAGGTGGTTGGCATTATTACGATAGTCTTCTGGTTGTTGCAGCGCTTCAATGTTGTCTTTGAGTCTGATGCACAAAAAGACTGGGACCCACGGAAGCTGCCAAAGGCGGTGAATCCGGAGCAGTTCAAACGGGGCGCAGTGATTTGGGACTTGGTGTGGACCGTACTTATTCTGATCGCGGTGAATTATTTCGCACGGCGCACCACGTTCTTTACCTTTGGCGATGGCACCCCGATTGGCTTTACAGATAATTTCCGCCAGCTTTTACCTTGGATTAGCGGTGTGTTGGCGGCTGAAGCGGCGCTATATGTGCTGCTGCTACGCCAACAGAAATGGACTATGCTGACCCGTGCACTTGAACTGCTCAAAAATGTGGCCTTGCTAGTAATGGGCTATTTCTTGCTGAATCGGGGCGACATGCTTACATTTAGTGCATTTGATGTCATATTCAAATTAGTGGCGGGCATTGTCGTGCTAGTTTTGATTATTGACACCATTGTGAAGGGCTGGCGCTTTGGACGGGCGTATCTCATCAAACGACAGTCAGCGGGCGTGCAGACACTGGTGTCTTAACGTAAATAGCTTGACCGCTCAAAGTGCTTTGACAGTAACAATATATGAAGTTACCTAAAGGTACTTTGCGTGGTGCGTAAGTTCTCTACAACTCAAAAGCGATAAGATCAGACTCATGAAACGTACTCTGAGCCTTCTGATCTTGTCGCTTTTTTTAGTTGCATGTGGCAGCCCTGCAATTGACCCCGCAACTATTACGTTCGCGCCGCCAACTGGCGCAACAGTGACGGTCTACCAAGTTGACGCAGCTGCCTCTGGTGCAGGGTATATTGCGCATGAATATTTTTTAGAACAGTCTGAAACAATCTTAGGTCGGAAGCGCACTACGGGTGAAGCATTTACGCGCAGTACAACAAATGCCATCGAAGGGTATATTGCGCTTGATTTCGCAAGTGACGTGCCGACATTAGCTGGGGCAGAATTCAAAGTAGACATCACCACCCTCAAAACTAATCGCGTTGAGCGTGATGCGGAAATTCGGCAATCGTTCCTGCGTTCTAACGAATGGCCGTTGGCATATTTCAAAGCGACTGAAATGACAGGCTTTCCAGCGGATTATGTGGAGGGCCAAGAAGTCGCCTTTCAACTCAAAGGAGATATGGTAATTCGGAATGTAACCTTACCGCTCACCTTTGATGTTAATGCCACGCTTGCAGCGGACACATTGACAGGGGCAGCGCTAACGAACCTCAACATGACTGACCTTGGGTTTGACCCACCAAAGATTATCGCTGCTGTGGAAGTTGAAGATTTATTTTCAATCTGGGTTGACTTGGTGGCTGTAGCTGAATAGTCGGTAATCCTCACTCCAAACGCGACCTTGTAAACGCGCTAAACTTGCTGCATGGGCACCCGCGGTTTCATTGGTCTCTTTATCCTCTTACTCAGTTGCATGGCAGCTTGCGCACCAACGCCATTGCCGCCTGAACGCCTTGAAGTCCCAGTAACCGTTGAGGTTGTCGTGACAGCGACACCAGCCCCGACAACGACAGCCATCCCTACGGCAACCTTAGTGCCGGTGGCAGAAACAACGCCACGTAGTGAAATTACCATTCCGATGGTGGTTTACATTCTGGATGATGTTGACGGCAAGTTTCCAAGCCAACGTAGCGAAGCGCAGCTCACTGAAGTCTATGAAAAAGTAAATGAGATCTGGGGGCAGGCGGATATTCGACTAGACGTTGAGTTGATTACGCGCACGTCTATTCCCACCGACATCGTGTCAGCCTTTGGCCGTGGTGACTTTATCTCTTTTTTCCAAGGCATCAACAGTGGTGAAATTTATTTGCCGCGGCTAGCGCCAATTGTTGGGTTCTACGTACAGTCATTGGGTGGTCCCAACGGCATCAACCCGTCGGGGTCTAGCACCTTCTTTGTGATGGATACGCCCAGCGTGTACGACGAGCGCGTTACTGCGCATGAGATTGGTCACATCTTAGGCTTGCACCACGTGTTAGATGACCCAAATCGATTACTGTTTTCTGGCACTAACGGGATGTTGCTCACAGAGGAAGAGCAAACCGTTGCGCGCTACGCAGCCCAAGGAATTTTAGATGGAGTGCGGTAGGGATTTATATCTACCTGTAACTTAGGCCAGCACCTCAACGCGTCTGCTAAATCTGAAGACCTTGTAAATTCTCAGAACGCGCTCATTCAGCCTCTTTAGAATGCCAAACATGTCAAAAAAACTTTCTGTCTTTGTTCTATCAACGCTTGTAAGTGGAGTCTTGGCTGGATGTGCTGCGCTATCTGACGCGACACCAGCCGTAGAGCCGCCGACTGAGGTCAGTCAGGTGATTCTGCCTACGGCAACACCGCTGCCAGCTTTAGTGGAGTCAACGGCAACGCCGCAACCAAGTACTGCGCCAACCGAGACAGAAGTCTTACTGCCGACCAATACGCCAACACCTATTCCAACGCAAACGGCAACAGTCGTACCTACAGTCACCCCTAGCCCAACGCCAACGCATCCAATTATGATCGAAGTGATGCGTCAAGTGGAGTATCCCGGCAGTGAAATTACCTTTGAGGAAACGCTGGCAGACGGTGCTAACTACACGCAATATGTAGTGTCCTATCAGTCTGAAGGGAATAAGATCTTCGCCTTACTCACCATTCCTTACGGCGAAACGCCAGACACAGGTTGGCCGGTTGTGGTCTTCAATCATGGTTATATTCCGCCTGAGGTGTACCGCACAACCCAACGGTATGTCGCCTATGTAGACTACTTTGCGCGCAATGGCTACATTGTGTTCAAGTCGGACTATCGTGGGCATGGGTTCTCCGAAGGCTCTACAACGAGCAGCTATGGTACGCCAGACTACACCGCAGATGTGCTCAATGGCATGGCCTCTGTAAAGACGTTAGCGGAGGCAGACCCGAATCGAATTGGCTTTTGGGGCCATTCAATGGGGGGGCAAATTACGCTGCGCTCGATGGTAGTGAATGACGAGATCAAAGCAGGCGTTATTTGGGCGGGAGTAGTTGCGTCTTATCCTGACATTTGGACTTACTGGCGTCGCCCAACTGATCCCAATGCTGCAACACCAACGCCTAATCCAACGTGGACTGTGCGCGGTCGCTGGCGAACAGATGCGATCAATACCTATGGCTCGTTTGATGAAAATCCAGAGTTTTGGGCGTCTGTCTCCCCCAATAGCTATTTAGATGAAATCTCTGGCCCTGTGCAAATTCACCATGGCACGGGAGACACTGTCGTGCCAATTATTATGTCAGAGTTGCTCGCGTCAGAGCTAGACGCAGCGGGCGTTGAAAATGAGTTCTACGTGCTTGAAGGGGATGATCACAATATTTCGCAGTTCTTCACCTTGTCCATGCAACGATCATTGGCCTTCTTCGATGAGCATGTAAAGGGTGAATAGTATGCCCTGCACTATGGATGGTCACAAAGGCTGTCCATAGTGCCTGCTTTAGTGCGTCAGTACTGAGCATCCCCAGTAGTTCTAATCGCCTGTTTTCTAAACCGCTTTATGCTACATAATCCTATATCTCTTATTGTGTGTTCATACGTGGCTGCGTACCCTATGAATAGGTAGGTTGTATTTACTAAACAAAGAGCATCCAGGAGATATGGAATGAAGAACTATGGGCAGCTGTTATTGCTAACCTTAATCATGAGCTTTGTCGTTGCTTGCGGCGGCTCACCAGCAGTGCAAGAAGATGCGGACGCTGAATTACCTGCGCCAGCAGTTAGCACTGATGTTGTAGAAGATAGTAATGTCACGACAGAAGAGGCGGAACCCGTTGCTGCTGAAGAAGAACCAAATTCAATAGGAGTAATTGAAGGCATGGTGTACAGTCATTTGCCGACTGAGGTAGGCGTGGCGGCTGTCTCACTGTATGCAGTGTCGGCGACTGACAACACATACGTTAGCATTGACATTGCTGCTGCTGAGGGGGCTAGTACACCGTTTTCTCTTGAAGTTCCTGCTGGTGAATATTTTATCTATGCTTACGGAATTGAAGATCCCACTCTCAATATGGCTTATTTTGAGGATACATTTGCCCCAGATACAGTCACAGTGACTGGTGGGCAGACTGTGCCTGATCTCAATGTCAGGAAGAGTGCGTCTATTATGTGGGAGTGCCGATATTTTGACATCCCTGATGCGCCTGACGGACGTTATGCAGCAGAGCGCGAGATGGACCCGTGTCCAGGCCCAGTCGGCGGGGATGTGCCTTCGGGCTACATTACGGCAGAGATCCAAAACCAATTACCGAATGCTGAAGACGGCACGATAGTTTCCATTTACTTCGTCTCTACAGAAGATCCTTCAATCTATTACAACATAGAGTCACAGCCAATTACTCAGGATAAAAACTTATTCACACTAACGTTACCTGTAGGCAACTACTGGATATATGGCTATGCAACTGAAGATCCAACGCTGAATTTTAGCCATCACAATGGATTAGATGGCCCAATGGCGATTAATATAAAAGAAGAACAGTCGATAATAAATATTAATATCAGGCCGATTGTTGATATGTGGGGCTGTCGATACTTTGATATCCCGGACTCTCCTGACGGGCGTTATATAGCAGAGCGTGAGATGGAACTATGTCCAAGACCCGCAGATGATGCAACGAATACAGCGTCTTCATTATCTGGTGTTCCGGTTCTTACCAGCGGACCTGGCGGTATCATCAGCGGGCAAGTGTGTGCCCAGGCGCCACCGAACCCACCGTATGCGGTCTATGTGATGGATCAGAGCTACGGCAATTGGGCCTTCCAATTGGTCAATGGGAATCCAGAAGGCTGTGCTGATTTCTCTATTAGCGTCCCAAGTGGTGATTACGTCGTGTTTGCTTGGCCTAGCAATGGCAGTGCCATGCCTGCCTCTGCGCTCACCGCCAATCAGGACGGTAAGCAAGTCTTGTATGAAGTCCCAGTCACTAACGAAATAGGCGTGCAAGACTTGGTGTTAGTCCCACCCGGAAATGGCGATTGCGGTACGCTCTACGTTGCCATTCCACAAACGCCAGATGCGAAGTATCCGGCCGAAGCAGGGAACTGCCGCTAACATAGTACCTCTATTTAATACGTAGTGCCACACTGCGGTGTGGCACATGCGCATCAAGCTAAGGACTTTGATTCGTTCCTAACCTGAGAATTCGTCATCCTGAGTGCGAACGAGATGGACTTAGGTATAAATTCTGATGGCGCACGAAGGATCAGGCTTTCTCTCTAAGAGATATAGTCACGAAAATACGATGTCTGATCCTTCACGCGCAATGTTGTGGATTACTTTGTCTCCAGACGAACGCGTTCAGGATGACGAATCAGAGTTTTGTAGCTAGCAAAATTGTTTAGCTTGATGCCTATCTGCCACACTGAGGTGTGGCAATACTTACTTCCTCAACTCTCCTAAAAAGCAAGATAGGCAACCTTCCTGCTGCTCTCTACAATGGATGCATCTGAACTATAAAAGGAAATGCATCGTGACTACGTTTCGGACAACATCTGGCAAACTCTATACATTACAACACAAGCTTGGCCAGGGTGGCGAAGGGACAGTATCGACCCTGCTAGAAGATCGACACTTGGTCGCTAAGATCTATCATCCGCAACGCCGGACAGCAGACCGCGAAGCAAAGTTGCAGGCAATGATTGCCAACCCTCCTAATACCGCTCACATTGCAAATTCAGGTTCGGCGCATACGGCAGTGGCGTGGCCAAAGGAGATCCTCTATTTGGGAGATACCTTTGTTGGGTTTACTATGCCCAAAGTCAAAGAAGCGAACGACTTATTTAAGCTGATCAATCCGCGGCTTAAGCAGCGCCATTTTGTCGGTTTTAACTGGCAGCATGATCATCGCGTGGCGCGTAACTTGGCGGTTGCGGTGCGTGCATTGCATGAAAAAGGGCATGTGATGGGCGACCTCAATCAGAAGAATGTGTTGGTAAGCGGGACAGGGTTAGTCACCTTGGTTGACTGTGATTCCTATCAAATCAGCAGTGAAGCGCGTACTTACGCGTGCCAGGTTGGCGTGGCGGAATACCTTGCACCAGAGTTGCAGGGTCAGGCGATGGAAACGACTGTCCGGACGCAGGAACATGATCTGTTCTCATTAGGTGTGCTGATTTTCCAACTGTTGATGGAAGGTTATCATCCGTTTACGGGTGTACCGGTTGTTTCAACAAGGTC
>JAHDBS010000086.1:9230-12432 GCA_020630225.1 Anaerolineales bacterium
TGTTGATGGAAGGTTATCATCCGTTTACGGGTGTACCGGTTGTTTCAACAAGGTCACTGCCCGGCAAGCTAGATTTGTACTGCATTCAGACTGGCATCTTCCCGTTTTTGCCGAATGGGGAAATCAATCCGCCACCACATGCTCCAAGCTTTCATGTATTGCACCCTGAATTGCAGGCATTGTTCCGGCGCTGTTTTGTAGACGGGCATTCTGACCCTACTCAGCGTCCAACACCAGTGGAATGGGCGCAAGCATTGGAGACTGCAGACAAAGGTTTGCAGCGCTGCAAGCGTGTCTCCCGGCATTGGCATTTGCGTACAGCAAGTGACTGCCCTTGGTGTACGCCAGAAGACAAAGCTGCCTATCAGCAGCGGCTGCGGAGTGGGGGGCAAAAGACTGCTGTGCCTAAGGACCATCCGTGGCGGCATGGCACTGGCCCTATGGGCGTAGCAGGGCCTGCATACCAGCCGCCAGCCAAGACACGTAAGGGTGGCAATTGGTTCTGGGTTGCTTGGTTCGCCTTTATGTTTGGCGGTGAGATCTTCAGCTTTATTGCTGATCTTTTCTAAGCGCAATATTGGATCGCCGTATAATCGCGTTGTAACTATTTCCTTTACAACGCGATTTTTATATGACCCGACAACGCCTAATAGCCATTGTTGTGGCGATCATCCTAATAGGGTTGGTCTTCCTCTCAAATTCAAATACACCAGCAACCACCACGCGCTTGGGGCAAGAAATTGCGGCCCAAACGCTAACGGCCTACGCTGTAGAAACACCAAATGCAATGCACGTTGAGATCGAGTCGTTGACCTTGCACTTGCAAGCCACCGTAGAGGCTTGGCCACCGACGTTGACCGCTTTGGCAGAAGGGGGCCTGCCATGAGTTTTCGACGCTCGCCTTCAGCGTTGTCGCGATCTCAACAATTTGTCGCCCTGACCGTTGCGCTTGTGCTGGCGATTGGCATTTTTGGATTGTTGCTGACGCCGTTGTTGAACTTACCCATGGGTGCGCAGCCACGACTGCGCGCCCGCGCCGAAGCAGAAGCGGCAACAATTGTTGCCGAAGTACGTGCGACTGAACGCGCGCATGCCATTGAAGGGACACAGACGGCGCTAGAAGACCAGATTCGATATTACGAATCATCATTTATCAATCAGGTTATTGTGGAAGTGACTGAGCGCGCTGTCGTTGCGCCGTCTCCTGAAGCCACAACTGCTGAAACAGCAGCACCGGGAGTGTTATTCGCCGACGACTTTTCCAGTGATACCTTAGACGGTTGGTATGTCTTTGCCGGACGCGCATATGTAGAAGACGGCGCATTGCGGACCACTAGTGATCTGTTGACGTTACAGCTCAACTTACCAGCTGCCGAAAACTATGACACGCATCTCTCACTGAGTGCAGTTGATACTGAAGACTGCGCGATGGGCTTCAACTATATTGTTGATATTGATCTGTTGTTGCAGCTGCTACAGCCTGAAGACGAGATCGAAGCGATCTGGCAGTTTACGGGTGATGAAGGCTGGCAAGATGCCGCGCGCACGACTGTTGTCGCGGATGATCCCTGTCAATGGGATCTCACCATAGAGCGGCGCGGGTTGGCGTTTACCGCCTACCTTGACGGCGAAGCGATGGGGGCTTACACACATACGACAGCGATTGAGCGCAATCGGCTGCTGTTTCAATTCCCGAATACGCTTCAAATGAACGCGGTCGAGGTGGTTTCTGTTGCCCAGACTGAGTCTGAAGCAAATGGCACACCTACGGTGGTTCTTTCCGAAAAATTCGATGGCCCTACGTTGCCTCAAGGAATTCAGCGTTCATCAGGTCAATTTGAATTCAAGCAGGGATATTTGTTTACAGAGTCCCACACGAAACTCAAGCTACAAACCGAGATGCCAAATGAATTTGTTTTGCAGACAGTTCTGCTAAATGTACGTGAGCGGGTACCGTGTGATGGCACATTTCAAGTATTTCTCAATCCGGACTGGCGTTATCAGTATCGAACAGGCACTAATGGAATAGCTGAGAGCCGTGTTTCTTATAGGCAAGACAATACCTTTGACGCTGTAGACACTGCCCAATTTCGACTAGCGCAAGTCGATTGCCCAGATGTTGATTTTCATTTCTCGACAGATAAACTGCAAATATTGCTTAACGATATCCCCAAACATGAAATTGATCTCCCTCCAGATACGATCATCGATGGTGAGGTTGAATTACAGCTCTTAGGTAACATTGCGATATCTCACCTCACATTACTTGATGGTTTTGTAGAGTAATGCATTTCAAAGTAGGCTGAATTCAGCAATTTAGAAATGGTAGGAAATATTTCGTAAAACGCTGTATAGAAGAGTAATAGAGAAAAATGCCAACATTCAAAACACGATCGGGCGAAAGCATTACAACCGGCAAAGAGTTGGGCCGCGGCGGTGAAGGCGTTGTGTATACCGTCAGCAATAAGCCAGACCTTGTTGCCAAAATCTACCATGCTGATCGGCGGACAGCGGAGCGCGAGGACAAGCTGCTGGCAATGGCGCTCAATCCGCCTGATGACGCTTTGATTCCAACGCAGCGCGGGCAGCACGTTGCGATTGCGTGGCCGCAGGAAGTGTTGTATCAGAATGACAACTTTCGTGGCTTCACCATGCCGATGATAGGTGACAGCCCAGACTTGTTCAAGGCGATGAACCCGCGGCTGCGATCACGATACTTCCAAGAATTTGATGCCCGCCACTTACATCGGATTGCCCGCAACTTAACAGCAGCGCTGATTTCACTGCACCAGAAAGGCCATGTGATGGGCGACGTGAATCAGAAGAATGTGTTGGTTAGCAAAGGTGCGCTGGTGACGCTTGTAGACTGCGATTCGTTTCAGATTACCACTGAAGAAGGGCATGTGCATCGCTGTACTGTGGGGGTGCCGGAATATACGCCGCCAGAGTTACAGGGCATTATTCTAGAGACGGTGGATCAGAGTGTTGACCATGACCTGTTTGGCAAAGCGGTCATCATCTTCCAGTTGCTAATGGAAGGCTATCATCCGTTTTCTGGTGTGCCGACTGACCCGCAGTTTTCGGTGCCGGGCAAGATGGATTTGTATTGCATCAAGGAAGGCATTTTCCCGTACTTAGCAAACGATCGGTTCAATGCGCCGCCGCATGCGCCAGATTTCAAAGCGCTGCATCCAAAGGTGCA
>JAHDBS010000086.1:12532-13966 GCA_020630225.1 Anaerolineales bacterium
ATTAGATTTCAACCCGTACATTTTGTACAGTCTTGGTCTGAATGTCGCTGGGATTTTTCTGTCAGACTTTGTTCCAATCATTTGGAACCTTGCGGCGTTAGGGTTAGCGCTGCATGCGTTTCACTACTTCACCAAACCCAACACGATGAAGCCTCCCGAAAGAATTGTCGGTAGCTTGAGTGCAGCGTATGGACTTTCACAGGTGCTAATTGTGGGGGCGTGGTTGTTGCGCTTGTTTGTGTTGTAGATGAAGTATTCAAGAGAAGAGATTTTTTATCGTTATTTATATTTTTTTATTTTGACTCTGTTGTTGACAGCAATACTTACTCAAACAGGCTGGTCTTTCTTCGCGGTTAGACTAGACGAAGACGTTTTGGCAGAACGAGTTATTGTTTTTAGCGATCAATTTCAAGCACGTGTTGAAGAGCGTAATACGATGCATGATTTGCGAGAAATGACGTTCTCAAAGCCAGTGGGGTCGCAAGTGTTTCACGAAAGCTTTAACAACAGTAGCTTAGATATAGAGGCTTGGACACCGTCTAATTCAAGATATACATCTGGATCGGGCTATATTTCTACTGGTGTTGCAACTTTCCTAAGCCTGGACTTACACCTGTCTGTTGTAAATCGAGTAATCCACCTTGAATTAGAGGCCTGTGATGTTGGTCAACTTGAGATGCACTTCTCAAATCATGGGTTTTACTTAGCCAATAAATCGGAAGGGAAAAGTGGCTGGGAAAGTCGGTACTTTTTTGCAAAGCCGAACAACTCTAATGATTTTCGTGAAGGTTATATGGCTCTTGACGTGAGCTGCCCAGCAATTACTGCTTACCATATTGGCGAGACATTAGAAGTCTATGTTGACGGTGTTCTTGTAGGTAGTGTTTCAATTTCAAGCCAAGAAGCGTACGCTGAACACCCTTTTATGCTTCGAATCACAAGTGGAATGCAGCTAGATAGCGTCACCATCTTTGAAAACGCTCCATGAAGTATTCGCGCGACGAAATTATCATTCGTTACTTACTGCTAGTTAGTGGAGCAATATTTTTAGTCATTTGCTTGTTGTCAAACACCAAGTTTGCACCATTACTACCAGCAGAGAACATGCAGGGATTAGTCGCAAATCAAACTTCCAATACAGAACTGATGCTTCCAATTGAGGTTGGCGAGTTAGTATTCCAAGATGACTTTGATAGCTACATTTTGAGTTCGGAGTGGGAACCATCTCGCAGAGCGGTTATTGTGAATGGCGGTGTCACCGCAACGACATGGCGAGTCCTTACGCTTCAACTTGACACCCCAGTTCGACATAGAACGCTAGCCATTGACTTAGAACGGTGTACAGGTCAACTCAACATCAGATTCGGCTTGCTTGGGCAATATGCTGGAACGCTTGCAGATGGCAACTGGCATTCGGTTTTTCTACCTAAGCTA
>JAHDBS010000575.1 GCA_020630225.1 Anaerolineales bacterium
GAGAAGATGCGATCCACAATCCCGATGGTTGCCGCGTCAGCCGGAACAAAACTGCCAATCTGCGCCATCAAGACACAGATCGCAATCTGCCGTAGGAACGTACTCTTCCCACTCATGTTTGGCCCCGTGATCACCCAAATACGCTCGCCCATCGTGTATTCACAATGATTAGGCGTAAAGCGCTGACCGGGCGGTAGTGATCGCTCCACAACGGGATGGCGACAGTTCATGAGTTGCAAGACATCTTCTTGCACAACCCGTGGTTTCACATAGTTATTGATTGCCGCGACTTCAGCTAATGAGGCAAACACATCTAAGCGTGCTAGCAAGCGTGCGTTATGCAGCAACCGCTCTGCTTGAGCGGCCAATTGCACGCATAGCTCACCAAACAAGCGCTTTTCAACGGCCAAGATCTGTTCTTCCGCGTTGAGCACCAAGGTTTCATATTCTTTGAGCTCTGGCGTAATGTAGCGTTCTGCATTCACCAAGGTCTGCTTGCGGATGTAGTGCTCAGGCGCAAACTTAGTGTTTGATTTCGTAATTTCAATGTAATAGCCAAAGACTTTATTGAAACCGACTTTGAGGGTTGAAATACCAGTCTTTTGCTTTTCCTGCGGTTCTAAATTGGCAATCCAATCGCGTGCGCCTTTGGACGCAGCCATGATGCCATCGAGCTCTTCTGACCAACCTTCGCGAATAACGCCGGGTTTATCTAGTTTTGTTGGTGGTTCATCTACTAATGCTCGTCCAACCAAATCGATCATGTCACCAGCTGGATCAAGTTTCTCTATAGTTTGTTTCAGGACACCATCCGGCAATTCAGCTCCCAACGCAGTCACCACAGGCAATTGCTGCAACGTATCACGTATACTGCCGAGATCCCGCGGATTGGCACTGCCACCCCTGACTCGATTGATCAACCGTTCAAGGTCACCCATGACCTTGAGCGCGTCTCGCATGGACGCGCGCAAGACACCGTCGTTGAAAAAGCTTTCCACGCCTTCCAGGCGCTGATTGACTGCGGCAACGTCTAACAAAGGTTCGCTAACCCATTGTCGCAAGTAACGCCCGCCCATTGGGGTGACCGTTTTATCTAAGGTGCCAAGCAATGACCCTTGCTTTTGACTGCCACGCAGCGTTTCTGTCAGTTCTAAGTTGCGGCGCGTTGCAGCATCTAACTGCATAAAATCGCCCATGACATAGAAGCTAAGGCTAGTGAGTAAGGTCAGCGCTTCTTGCTGATGTTCACGCAAGTACTGAATGATGAGACCGGCGGCACGCAGCGCTAATGGCTTACTTTCAATTCCAAAGCCAGCCAAGGTTACAACGTCGAAATGCGCTTCCAGCACTTGCCGCGCCGTCGATTCGTTAGCCTTCCAGGGATTGACTTTAGACTGATAGCTCTCCAACATGGCCATCGATTCTGCAATATCATCTGGTAGAACCACTTCTGTTGGGGACAGGCGCGTTAGCTCTTGTAACGCCATTTGCTGACAGCGCTGATCTTCAATTTGCGTCGTTGCAAACTGCCCAGTGGTAATGTCCACATACGCTACCCCAGCCCGATTGCCGTCTACGACACAAGCCGCAAGATAGTTATTGCGATTGGCATCCAGCATATTGGGTTCCACAACGGTGCCCGGTGTTACCACGCGCACGACCTTACGCGGCACCAAGCCATTGATTGGCGTTGACCCGACCTGCTCACAGATCGCAACGTGATAGCCCTTCGCAATTAAGCGTGACAGGTAATTGTCACGCGCATGATGCGGCACCCCCGCCATTGGCACGCGCTGGCCTTTACCAATGTTGCGTCCCGTCAACACAATATCTAATTCACGCGAAATCGTCTCTGCGTCGTTATCAAAGGTTTCGTAGAAGTCACCTAATCGAAAGAAAACGATCGCATTTGCATGCTCGCGTTTGATATCTAAATACTGTTGTCGAATGGGGGTTACACCAGATTTTTTTGCCATGCGAAGATTTTAGTGGCTAACGCTATCTATTGCACAAAATTGACTATCTGAATTGCTTAAAATAATAAAGTTACGTCCAAGCTCACATAACATTCACATCACTAGAATTGAGAAAAACATTCATCTAAATTGATTGATTTCGCATGCGAAAAGACAATCTATTGACCATCTGACTGTCTCCTATAGATACCGATCCCCATCTAAATTGACGCCAAACTCTGAGAGCGCTATA
>JAHDBS010000576.1 GCA_020630225.1 Anaerolineales bacterium
CAATCGCATTGATTTTTTCACTATCAATATTGCTGAAGGCATCAGGTGCCCAAGTGTCACCGAGTAAGGTGTAGAGTTGCCCGCCTAGAGTGCCAACCCATAGTTGTTCGTCTGCATCTAAGCCAATGGCGCTAGGAAGGCTATTGGTAAAAATGGTTTCTCCGGCAATTGGCACAAAAGAACTGCCAACATCACGCCGAAAGACACCTAATTGGGAAATTGCCCAAAGCGTACCGTCTTGTCGTAACAACAGATCACTAATCAACTGATTGTTTAAGTCGGTGCCAACTGCAATTGCGCTGATGTTGCCATTTTGAATTTGCACAACGCCATTACCAGTCGCGGCCCAAATATCACCTTCAGTTGAGATCTCAATATCGTAAATATCTGCACTTGGGAGACCATCTGCAATGGTCCATGTATTCCATTTGCCGTTTGTCCAAGAGGACAGGCCACTACCCAGTGTTCCTACCCAAATGGCACCATCTGGCGCAATGGCAATTGTGCGTGCGCGGCCAGAGGCGAGACCATGTTCACTTCCAATGCGTTCGAAGTCACCATCAGCAGTCCAACGTAACAATCCACTACCGGTTGCCGCCCAAATTGCATCTTGAGAAAGCGCGACATCGTGGATGTCATCACCATCACCAAAAGTTTCCCAACCAGTGTGCATGATGTCAGCTTCAAAGGTGACTTTGGGAAGCTCGACAACGTTTAGTGCCAGCTCTTCCACTACATCGCCTGCGACTTCTGTGACAGGTGGTGACGCCGCTAATTGGTTAGCTGACCGTGCCCGTACGAGAATAAATAGCGCCCCAATTAACAACATAATGGACATTACGCTGATGAGCGGACGAAAGTTGCGAGGTTCGTCGCTTTGCGGCTGAAATTGAGGGGGTTCCATAAGTTTTTAAATAAGAGTATGAACGATCAAAATAAGTGAAATATGTTTCTAGTGTAGCAAACTAAACTATGCGAATGAAGTAAAATCCTGCGAATGTCGCAACACCTTCGGCGACCTTGATGCGCCTGCATTTCAGTCGTCATTCTTATTTCTTTGGACTTTGTCACATGCAACTATCTGATGTTTTTGATTGGGGTAAACAAACATATGTAATGGGGATCATCAATGCCACGCCGGATTCGTTTTCGGGTGATGGCGTTGTGCAGGATAGGCATTGGGTAGAACATGCTTTGGCGCAAGGAAAGCAATTTATTGCGGACGGTGCCCACATTTTGGATATCGGTGGAGAAAGCACACGGCCAGGGGCTGAGGTTGTGAGTGCCGCAGAAGAAGCGCGGCGCGTTGTGCCTGTTATTGAAGCCTTAGCTGCTGAAACAGACGCCCTCCTTTCAATTGATACTTACAAGGCAACTGTTGCGGAAGCAGCGCTCAACGCAGGCGCACATATTGTGAATGATGTGTGGGGATTCAAACTAGATCCTGACATTGCTGCTGTTACTGCCGCTGCGAATGCGCCTGCAATGCTGATGCATAATCGTAGTAAGCCGAAAGAGTTGTCGCAACAAGCAGCTCTTGGTGGGCGCTATGTTGGCAGCCAATATGACAACCTGATGGCGGATATCATTCGCGAATTACTAGAGTCCGTTCAAATTGCGACAAAAGCTGGTATTCCAAAACAACAGATTGTGTTGGACCCAGGCATAGGCTTTGGAAAGACAGTTGAGCAGAATCTAGAATTGACCAATCGCTTAGATGAAATTGCGAAGCTGGGCTACCCTATTTTGTACGGCCCATCGCGTAAATCCTTCATTGGCTACACCTTAGATTTACCTCCAGATGATCGCGTTGAAGGGACAGCCGCAACGTGTACGGTTGGCATTATGAAAGGTGCTGACATTATTCGGGTGCACGATGTTAAACAGATGGCGCGGGTTGCAAAAATGACTGATGCAATCTGTAGATCTTCTGCCTAACTTGAATTCCCCTGTAGCAATTTGCTACGCTGTTCCTAATGAAATCCCCGTATGAGTATGTACCTGCCCGCAGGCTGCAGTTTTTGCGCTGGCTAGATAAGATCGGCCCTGAGCCTTTGACTAGTGGGTCTCCCCAAAATTACATCTTATTTATCAGCATTTTTGCATTGCCAGTCATGGTGCTGCTTTGCGTGCTGCATACCATTTCAGATAAAGTCCCTCCCTCAATTCGGCTGCTGACATATGCGCTGCT
>JAHDBS010000577.1 GCA_020630225.1 Anaerolineales bacterium
TAGACGAAGCGTTCACGCGGCGCTTGCAATTCTTAGTGGATTTCCCATTCCCTGAGTATGAAGATCGGCTCAAGATTTGGAACAAGCTGTTTGCGCCAGAAATTCCGCGGAGTGATGATATAGATTTTGAATATCTAGCTGAAAAATTTCGTATGGCGGGCGGTAATATTCGCAATGTTATTGTGGCAGCCGCTTATGTTGCGGCGTCTGAAAATACAAGTGTACACATGCGACATATGTTGCATGGCGTGCGTCGTGAACTTGATAAAATGGGGCGCCTCGTCAACGAAGCAGACTTGGTTTACCCTGCCGAAGCAGACTAATTTTCTCCATACCATCCCCTAACTGCATAGGTTACGGTCTCGTTACGTTCAATTGATACCCTCCCTTCAAAGCGCTTAAGTCTTTAGTTGTTGCGCTGATGTTGCTTGTCCAAAGCACAAGTTTAAGGGTTATAAAAGCTGGCATTTTAGTCAGCATGATAGTGGGTTTCCATGTTGGCGTCACGAGTTTCTCAGGTTATTTTTGCATCTATTTTGGCCTTTGCGCTGCTTCCAGCTCAGTTTGCTGTGGCGCAAACGTCTACTTGCACGCAGTTGGCATCAGGGCCGCTCAATTTGCGGTCAGGCCCAACAACGTCTGCAAATGTGCTCGCTGTTATTCCTGCTGGCGAGGTTGTTATTTTCAACAGTCAGTCAGCGGACTGGATTGAGGTGACCCTAGACAACGGCTTGTCTGGTTGGGCCTCAGCCGAATTCCTCGGGTGCACCACCACAGCTACGACGCAAACCGAAACAGAATCTGCTGACACTGAGTTGAGCGACGAGGCAGAATCTGCTGACAACGAGGCTGCACAAACCGCAACCACCCCTCTGTTTAGTGCGATTTGTACGGTCGATGCTGACGTAAACGTCAATCTGCGTGATGCCCCAACTCTTGATGGCAACTGGATCGCAACGTTGAATGGTGGCGCGACGGCTGGTGATCTTGGCCTAGATGACTCCGGCGACTGGCGTCAGCTTGAGCTTGCAGACGGGTCTAAAGGGTGGAGTAATGCAGCCTTTTTGACCTGTGTCGAACAAGAGGTGGTTGCGCCAGAAGTTGTTGAACCAACTGCAACGCCAATCGGTGCTAACTTTGCTGGCTCACATGGCATGCTGTGTGTGTATGCCTACAAGGATCAAAACGGGAACCGCATGTATGATGCGGGTACAGAAGGCGTTCCACAAGCAGTGGCATTTACTATTCGCGATAGTAATGTAGAAGTGGCCCCAAGCGCTGAAGAAGGGTGTTTTACCGTGACAAGTGGTAATCATGTGATTGACTTAGCCACAAGTGCGAGCCAACAACCAGACGAAGGTGCAAGTTGGCTGGTATCGGTGCCGGTTGATCGGAAAATGAAGCTGTGGGTTTCGATGAGTGAGCAAGAAATCCAAGAGACCATTTCTGCTGAAGAAATGGTGCAGCCTACTGCAGTGCCAGAACCAACGGCAGAACCTATCAATCTAACATTTAATGACTATCGTAACGCAGTGCCAATGACTTGGTGGCGTTACATTATTGGCAGTGCGGCTGGTGTATTCATCTTGGCGTTGGCTGCGCTAGTTGTGAAATTGCGCGGTGGCGTTGGCAAAATTAGTGACACCGATGTTGTCGCAATGGTTGGAGAATAGAGACGACTTTACTGTCTGTTTGTAGATGTCAATCAATACGACTGTTCCTGCGCTGACAATTCATGGGGATGTCTATGCTGTCGCTGAAGTCCTCGCGATAACAGACAATTACCTCTGCTGTTCAGTTTTTATCCTCAGTTCTGAATTTGATATTGAGCCGCAGACGCTGGGTTCTAAAGCATTTCGCGCACAAATTGCGAAAACAGCACCACAAGAGCTTATCGAAGGCCCAGAAGACGCTGAATATTACCTGCTCTTTGGGGCAGTCCCTGAACAAGAACGAAATTTCAATACGTGGTCGCAAGCGAACGTTGGGAATGATGACGTTGCAGCCCGAGTTGTAAATCTGCTGCTTTTACACGAGTCAGACGAACTTTATGACTTAGTAGAAGAAGACACGGGCGGTATTGCATCGAAAACAGAGCTTCTTGACATGCAAGCCGCTGTTCTAAATCATTCAGAGCCAGAGCCAGAGCCAGAGCCAGAGCCAGAGCCAGAGCCAGAGCCAGAGC
>JAHDBS010000087.1 GCA_020630225.1 Anaerolineales bacterium
GGGTCGCTTTGCATAACATCTAAGCCAGCTAGAATGCCTTGGCCAACGCTGTAAACAGAAAGTACATTCTGAACTGCACGATGATATTCGTGCGCCTCGCTCCAAACTTGAGCGGTGACCGCCATCCCATCTACAGGCACTAAACGTTCAATCGGGTATCGTTCTAAAAGCGCGTGATTGCTCATATAACTTCGTCTCTCTTTCTTTTCTATTACTAAATACGTTTAGTTCAGCTCTAGCGCAAGCTTGTAAGTTGCCTGTGCAGGAATATGTGCATTAATAACTGATTTCATCTCGCTATAGAGTTGCTTTTTATAAGCAGCCTTCTCTTTCTTATTAGCGAGCCCAGCAGGTGCATCAACCGAAATATTGACTTGGAATGTATTCGGTTGGTTATCATGCCCAAGTGCCATACCAATTCCTAATTTAGAGCTAACACCAACCGTCATGCTTTGCGCAGTCCGTTCAACAATTTGAACGTCACCACCTGTATATATTTCAAGAATTTGTTGTAGCCCACGTTTAGTTCCACGCAAACGATGCATCTGGATGCCCATTTCCACCATGCGTCGACGCCGGTTTTCCGGCCAATTTGGGTCATAATCAAGGTCTAGCACATTCGCCATGTAAGCTAGAATGTTACTAGGCATCAACTTCGGGTCAAAGTAGTCCCAAATGTTGTTGATACGTGTCTCAATTGGCTGCCACATGCGCTCAAAAATCATCAAGTACCGACCCATGAAATCATCTTCTTCATAAAGCATCGGTAAATATTTGAGGTATTCACCCTTTGCTCGGATCTGAACTTCTAGCTTTTTACGGACAATCAGTTGTTCATCAAGCATTTCTTCAAAAGGAAACACATCGACCGTGACTTCTGTAATTACATCTTCGTGAAGCGGCACCACATGCAGCTCAAACGGAATTTCAATAACATCGTTAGCGCGGAGTTTAGCGGTAATATGCCAAGCTAAAATATAACCACCTTGGATCGGAATCAACACCGGCGCAGGTAAAGTGGCATTGTCATCTACAGCATCTGATGTAACTGGCCGCACAGTATCGGGAACACGGACAGCGACAGTCAATCCAGTGCGGTTATTACCGACCTCTGCTCTAATAAAACAAGAGAACGTTTCGCCTGGATAAAGCAGATACTGGTTTGCAATGGCGTCTATACGAACTTCAAACTGTGGCGCTGTATTGCGTTTAACTCGTCTACGGGCCATAGGAATTAGAGTTCAGCAATGGTGACGAGATGGCCCAATGAGACAACTAACTCGTCTGGATCAAGTAGTAACTTTGGACCGTTCAAGCGATCTGGAGCACGCTCTTCCGCTTCCGAACTAGACGCTAGCTCGATGCCAATATCTACACTTTTTGAATAAATTTTGATGCTCAGTACATTCTGTACACCAGGGATTTGCTGCAATAACGCAAACACGGCCGACTGATAAACAGAGTTCCCAAACTCCCATCCGGCCCAGTCTTCAGGAAAAAATCGCCGATCATGTTCATCAAGAACATCTAGCGGTGAGAAATATTTATAGAGCGTGTCAATAACACGGGCTTGTACGGCATCTGGATCGCTTAGAGGTGCAACTATTATTTCTGCATCAACCTTGACACCGACATAGCGTGGCTTTCGGATTGATATTCTGGACGTAAGCAATCTATATTGATCTAAGAAGCGATTGATGGTTTGCACCAGCTTTGGTTGCAAATTCAACCGCGTATAGTCACGTTCTGCAACAGCGTCAAAGACTGCTGGAACAACAAGCACTTCCACCATCCCTGCTGGCGTTTTCACATTTTCCATGTGCGGTGCTAATGCTTTAGAACGGGCTACCATGCGGCTGGCAGACAAAGTCAGGTCTTCAAAATCCTGCGCTGTAACTGCCCGGTCCTGCGAACGCATTTCACGACGCGCACGGAACATTGCTTCTTCCAAACTTTCTGAATCCCGGCCGCCAGTGGCACGATCTAAGTTCACAACTTCTAAAATGTACGGAACTGCCGTACGTAATTCTGTAATACGATTTGCGGGAACATTACCAACTTGCCCACCACCAAATCGATAGCTATCAATTTCAATCAGCCGATTCGGTTCTGGAACGCGGCCATACTGCTTTGCCGAACCATCGGGCTGAATAATGCTAGGACCAAAGGTGATTTGACCACTCGTTGTATCTAACACGAAGTGCCGATCAAATGGCGAAGATTCAGCAAATGTCTCAACTCGAGTCCAAGGAACCATCACGTTTTCACCGTATTGGTTCTCTTCAATCTTTAATTTTTCATGACTAGCTAAGTCTAAAACCGGCGCATTCTCTAAGAAAAAGACTTGACCAGGGTTCCCATCACTATGCCCAATTTGCTCGTTCTGAACAACAGTGGACTGACTAGCCATAGTGGTTGCACCTGTTGCTACAGCTTTTAAAGAAATAACCTTTGGCGTTGCGGTATACATCCCTTGTTCACGACGGCGCTGTTCTAACCTACAGCGAACCCAAAACGCTTGTTTGCCATGAATGACATCCGCTTTGAAGCCCAGCGGGGTATAAAAAGTAATTGCTCCACGCGTATTGTTAAGCCCGCCCGTCGTATCTTGTTCGCCAGTCCGAGTGCTAGGTGACAATTCATACCATTCATCGTCGCCTAGAGAACACTCCCAAACCCATGGCGGATCACTACGGCGGATCCCCGTGGCCTGAGTTTCTTCACATTCAAATTGCAAACTAATAATATGGCCTGCCAAATTCGCTTGATCATCAAAGCCAATATAAAAAGTGTCACCTTGCTTAGGGCGCGTTTCACCGAAGACAGGATACCCATCAATTGCAATACGAGGCAGATAATTCTTGTTGTATACGCTCTCCTTACGCAATTGCGTAATAATCGGCGGCACAATCATCAAACCATCTTCCGTTGAATAAACAACTTCTGGTGAATCTTCCGTTGCTCGGGTGGCAACCTCTGTATTCACCGGCACCCAAGCAACCGTTTCATCTTCTTCAGACAAAGGTAATGACGTCGTCAAACGGAAAGTCAGCGGTACGCGAGCGCTGGTCGCAGCTTTCATTTGAAAACCCATCATGTTCAACATTTGAATGCGGACCTTATTCGGCACACGATTCAATCGCCAAACCATTTGCTCTGTCATCCAAGCAAATAATTCAATCAGCGTGATACCGGGATCACTAATGTTGTAGTCTGTCCATTCTGGACAATATTGGGAAATTTTCCGGCGCGCAACATCAACAATGTCGCGTTGAAACCGCAAGTCGTCCAAATTTGGTTCAGGTAATGTCATATCACCGGTTCCTCGTCTTCAATGTAGAACGGATGAACGATGCTGCGTTCATCGTGCGTTGCTTTAATTTCATATTTGATATTGACGAACCAAGCGCCTGGGTAATCTGAATTAGTACTTGCCGCGACATCTTTAACAACAATGCGCGGCTCCCAACGATCTAACGCTGTTTTGACATACTCTTGCATAAGCGTTTGTGTCGCGGCATTAATCGGCTCAAATAAAAGAAACTTAGCGCGGCAACCAAACTCTGGGCGCATTTTTCGCTCACCCGGCGTCGTCTCTAAAATAATGCGAATTGCTTGAAATACATCAGCGTCTCCGGTAGCCAGAGAAACTTTGCCTTGTGGGTCCAACTGCATTGGAAAGCTCCAACCTTGCCCCACGAAAAATTTTGAAATTTCGTCGCTCATACTGTTACATCGCTTTTACGCGCCCGGGAACCGGAATAAGTTGCAGCGGCGTACCACTTGTAACCGTGACCGCCGCAGAAAATGCACTAGGATTTCCAATCAATACCGGCATTCCCATCGACTTCACACGCGTGGCGCCCATTGAAATAGTTGCCGATACACACGGCCCATTTGCCGCTGGCGGCGGCGGAAATGCACACCCAGCAATCACAACCGGACAAGGCGCTGTAAATGTAGGTTGCCCCATTACTTTTACGCGTGGGTTCACCTTGGTTAAGCTGGCTTTCCCGCCATGCATGCAAATGACATTTGCGCTCATGTTTAAGACATCAAACATGGTTTACATTACCTCCAATGCACCGGCATTGATATTGACTGATGCTGGCCCAATCTTGACTGACTTGCCAGAGTTAGTGGCCAATTCGACAGACATTCCGCCTTTAATAATGGCTTTTTGTTGCGCAACAAGCATAAATTTCGTGTTTGTTTTGATCCCAATGTCTTGCATCGCTTTGACATTGATCTTGCCCTTCGTTTCAATCGACAAATTTTTACAAGCAATCTTGATATCTTCAGCCATCTTGATTTCAAGATTGCCTTTATTCGTATCAAATTTCAGATAGCTTTTATCTTTCATTCCCATAATGGAGATTGCTTCTTTGCCTTCTTCCTCACTAAATTCAATGTAATGACCACTGCGTCCTTTGAATGTCAGGAATTTGACCTTGTCTTCGCCAATCGCATCTTCATTTGGAAATTTGATTTTTTTACTGTATAGCGATCCAACCACGTATGGCCGATTAGGATCGCCATGTTCGAATGCCACCAGCACCTCATCATTGATTGCTAATGGAAAGAAAATGCCAGCCTTTGTGCTCGCCATTGGCGTTGCAACACGTGCCCACTCACTTTCAATCTCTTCGCCTAGCCAAGGAAATTTGACTTTCACACGGCCAATTTTTTGCTCATCCTTGATATTCGTAACGACACCAACAACCACGCCTTCAATTCGGTTTTCAGTAACTTTGTAACGTTGCTTGCTAACCAAATCTCGGAATGTAGCGTGATTGGCAACCCGAAACTCTGAAATGTAATGGCCGTTGCTCAATAATTTATGCCGCACACCAGTCAACAGATAGGACCCAGAAAACCGTTTCCCCACGCCCTTAATATCAACCACTGACCCGCTACATAAGTCTGGTTTGCCTAAGCAGGACCCAGTCGCCTCAACTGATTCCATTCCGATTCGAGCCGCAATACCTTCGGCAAATTGTTTCGCGACTGCCGTTTTCACAGATGGGTATTGAGTCAGTGTGTATGAAGAAGATCCCTGAACACCTTTCTTTGGTTCAGATTTCAGCTTGCTAGCGCCATTCAGTGCATTTTTTACTGTAATTTTACTTTTTACAGCTTTACCGGTGTCACTGTCATAACCAAAGACTTCAAGCTGCTTGACCTGCGTTGCCGCAGATACTCTTGGTTGGAATGTTAATAGGTCGTCGCCGTATGTAAGTTCGGTTTTGCTAAACCCTTTGTTATCGACAGGAACAACATTAAAGATGCCATCGTTGTCAACACGGATACAGGCACCAAACAATTCCGCTCGAGCTTGTATAAAATCCCAATCTGACTGATTGTGCTGTACAAGATAATCGTGCTTGGTTGATAAGTCTTTGACCTTAGCTTTAACACCATATTTGCCACAAATTTTCTTGATTACATCCGCATCAGACATCTTCAAATAGGTTTGTGCCTGTGTGCCACGCCGCATGCGGTGCGATTTGTCATAACCTCTCACAACAAATTGCGTGATACCGTTTTCACCAAATATCGGCTCAATGGAGACCACTTCTAAGTTTTTAGCCAAATTTGAGGCCATGAAGCCGCCATATTCTTTGGCCTTAATTTCAACTTTCGCGCCAATCTTGAATTTTGAACCATCAAGGGCATCAAACTTTTCTGGGCCGAACAAGCTTCCTTTTTTGAAGTCACCAAACCGTAATGCAAACATCACCGGCATATTGGTCGCAAAATCCACTTCGACACCTAATAGCGTGAAGTCATCATATGGATCTAAGGAACTGCCATTAACTTTGACTTGTACGTCCATTTCAGAGTCTCTTTATTGCGTCAGACACTAAGCAACCGGTGTGAGCTTAAGAATTTGACCGGGCTTCAAGTTACGAGGGTTACTCAAATTGTTATCAACCGCAATTTGACGCCAAAAGCCACAATCGCCATATTGTGAATAGGCAATCTGGTCAATGGTTTCACCGTAGCCAACAACGTATGTTCCGCGTGCTTCAGATCGTGAAGTAGGGTTTTGTAAAGGCTTTTTATCTGAACCCAAATACGTCACTAAGCTCACATTTACCTTTGCACGCATCGGATAGCCTGATGGGTGAAACCATGTATAGTCCACATCAACTTTCTTTACATAAGAAACATATGATGTGATTGAGCCCCAAATAAAGCGCACCAATGGAGGGCTTTCTGCTTCGGCATCACTAGCCAAAAGTCCCAAAGTTGGGCTAAACCAAGAATCGCCAACCTTATGGGTTAGCGCAATAAGCGGCGCAGTAAATAGCCTTACATCTGCATCCCAGTCGGTTGTGTCGTATTCAAGGGTTAGATTCATATCCCCAGGCGTTGTTATTGTGTGCTTCAATGGGCCATCTGCATCGCCGCCAGGGCCTTTCCATTCTGCATTGCTTTCAAACTTCAACGTTTCCGGCCGAAATTGAATTGGCAATGGAAAGCCCATTAGACCTACATCACCATCTGGATCAAATAAGTACACATAGAAGAACGCTTTGGAAAAAATAGCAGGCAACCCACTAATCAAAGGGCCTAATGGTGGTAATGGTGTTGTGCTTCCGTCTTGTTGATGAAACATAAAACTATTTGATATTCCTACTTAAAACGAGCGTTCGTGCTCAATTGCTAATAATTGCTTGACCATAGGTAGGATGTCTGCAGCCAACTGATGCAAGTCCACCTTAGAAATCTCAGTGTCTGGCATTTCGCCAGTGGTCACTGCCGCAGCCCGAGCCAATTCATTTTCACCATCGACAGACCTCTCTATTAAGTCATTTGTATGCGTCTCGGCTTTACGCTGAACATCTGTAGATTGTTCTTTCGTGACAGGCTTTGACTTCGCAGCACGCTTTAGTGGCATATCAACTGCGGCAGGTGTCGCTGACTTGTCTTTCACAGATGAAGACATTGCTTTACGCATGAGCGCATCTAGGTCACTGGAGGCTGGCCTAGCAGGCTTTACATTTTGCGGATCGTTGCTGACCTCTGGCGCAACAGCACGTTGGACAACCGGCACAGGTGACGGAACAACTACAGCATTCGCCTGAAAACGGTGTACAGCACGATCTGATCGTTGCAATGGTGCTGTTGACGCATACTCAGACTGAGATTGAACAATCCGTTGTACTGTATTATCGAGTTGGTGCGATTGTCTTGCCGCGAGTGGCGCATCAGTGCCAATGGGTGTTTCGCTGACCTGCGTCTCGCTGCCATGGCTTGCAGGTACAGCTTTATTGGGTTGGCTAGCCACTTGCACACTGCGGTCAATATTCGCTGATTGCGGAGCCACACGTGTAACTTGATCAATCTGATTGACCCTATCAGCTGTGAATGCCGAAGGTTGCGTTTCAGCCTTGCGTTGCACATCAGTTGCACTTGGCTCGGATACAATACCCGACGTTACATTCGCAATACTTGGCTCGGATGCAATACGCGATGTTACATTCGCAATACTTGGCTCGGATGCAATACGCGATGTTACATTCGCAATACTTGGCGCACTTTCGTTAGCTGTACGTGCTATCGATTTTGGGTTGATAACGTTAGTAGCTGCTCCTGTATCGAGCGATGCAGCAGGCGATGCGTCCGGACGTCGAACAGTTGAAATCTTGCGCGTTTCGTGTCGCCGTTTTGCCAATCTTTGAACAGGATCAGATTGACTATCAGCAGGAGATACAGGGCCAGACGCTTGGCCATCAAAAAATGTATTTGTATGCTCTTCATGCACTGGGGGCGTGCTCACAAACGCTTGGGTTTCTTGAATATTAGTATCTAACGGGACAGAACGTTGCGCGTCTGGCTGTACAGTCCGTGCAAGCGTCTCTGCTGGTCGATCTTCAGTCGTCGGGACATTCTGTGGCTGTGCAGATTGCTGTTGTGTTGGCGGGACATGTTTCGCAGACGCTGGCTGCAAAACATCAACTCGCGGGGAAACAGCACGCTGTACAGCGGACGCAGGTGTTAATTCAAGATTAGGAGCGGCAGCCGCTTGATTCGGCTCACTTGGAGAATCGTCTTCATCAAGGGATTTTGTTTTGCGCTGAGCTTGTTGGCTATTGTCACTTTTTGCTTGGGCACGTTCTGCATCATTCTTAATAAGGTTGGACAAACTAGGCGTAACATACTCACGACGTGACACAACGCGTCCACTTGGGGGACGCTTAGGTTGAATTATTTGAACAGGCGTTTCAGAAGCTGTAACTCCTGTTTGCTCTTGTTTCTTACGTGCTAACTTTGCTTTTAATTGATCTGAAACTGATGGCCGGTCTGCTTGAAACGAAAACTTGCCTTTAGATGTCGATTGAGAGGCACTATCATTCGATTGCTTGCGTTGTAACCGGCGTTGGCTAATTTGGTCTGCAACTGATTTCTGCGAATTACCTGCCAGATGAGCACGCATTTGCGCCTCAGAAGGCCGAACGCTGGCAACAGGGGGTGGCGTTGCCACCGCTGCAACGTTGCGTTGAAGGGCTGTTGACGGTTGAAAAGCAGGATCATCGGTGTTTGGCGTAGGAGATGCTGGCACGCTAGGCGCAGGCTTCCGTGCCAGCGATGCTTTTGCGTCACTAGACACACTAGAATTTCTACGCTGTTGTAGGCGTTGCTTTATGTAATCAGCCCGCGAGAAACCTGATCTGGCCTGTGTTTGAGATTCTGCCGGTTTACGAGTGATATCGCCGACCGTGTCTTGCGCCTGCTCCGCTTGCGTACCAACAGCTGTTTCAGAGAAACGATTAACCACGTCTTGAAAGTCTGACGGAGAAAGCAAATTCGGTGTTTGGGAGGTTTGTGGCGCACTCGCTGTAGTTGCTGTTTTACGGGCGAGGTTACCAGAACTGGTATGCGCGCGATTCTGGCGCATTTGTACTTCAGGCGCTGCCCCAGAAAAGCTGTCGATAGTCTCTTGAAACTCTGATGGTGTTAGCAGGTTTGGCGTTTGAAAAGTCTGCGGTCCTGCGGCATTTGGCAAGTTATTGATGTCAAATGTGGTGCGTTGTTCAGGCGTACGCTGAACGCTTGGCGCAGGTCCTAACGCCTGTACTGGCGCTAACTCATATCGATTACTAGACTGATTACCGGCAATTGCATTCGCAGAAACACTTAACGGCGTTGCGCTAGATTTTCGCATTACGCGGTTTGTCAAACGGCGATTTTCTGCAGCGCTTCTTGCAATCGTACCCGAGAGTTGTAATTGCCCCCCAGGCTTTGACATCGCATTAACGCCATGACGCGCAAATAGACCAGATAAATTAGAGTTATCTGATCCAGAAGACAAACGACTTTTAGAAAGTGCCTTACGTTGTAAAAGTCTGCGCGTTAAGTATTGTTTAGCCATTGAAAATGGGTTAGTGTGCTTTCTTTATTTCTTGTGTAGATCGCCACGCCAAACAGTGGTTGGCCCTTCACCCGACAAGCGAATAGGGTTTTCATTTCTAATTTGATAGCCCTGATGTGTGAGCGTGAGTTCTTCCACAAACTGTACATCTTTCGCCGTATCTAGATCCTGAAAAGAAAACTTAATTGGAAACGCACCAAAAACATCAATCTCCGTATGTGGAGCATCTTGCTCTGGGCGTTGGATTTCAATGGTGATATTTTTACGTACCACCGTGCCACCCTCGGCACCAGTCATAAACCAATCAACCAGCCGCTTCATTTGGTCGTTGTAGACATATCCGCGATTAATTTGAATATCGTCATATTTGATGCCTTTTGGAAATTTCCAGACCCAACCGTTCGTGCCACCTTCTCTAATTTCATGCACTTCACGGCTCATTGAAATCCCTTTAACTTCAGCCCATTCACCCAAATCGTCGCCATCAACCTTCACTTGGAAAACGCTAAGTAGCGTGCGATCCATATTGCCCATGGCAATATCAAGCGCGGTAACTGAACTATCAAAGTACGCCATTTTTATTCCTAATTAATATGAACAAAGCGCTAACCACCTAAACGTTCTGATTCGATGGAGGCTTCAGCTTTTAATAAAGCCAGCAAGAGCTCTGCTAATTTACGTAATTCTGCTTGCGAGAGTGTTGTCATCTCTAATAACTTCGTCTAAGTTTCACTTAGTCTGCGATTCAACTTGCCAACCTCATTCACCCACCTTAAGCGTTCCGGGTGCTCCATCTGGAGAATCTCTTTTCGACTCCAGTGAAAATGGTAAGCAATGTAGGCTACCTCCTCATGCAGACACGTTAAGGGGTAGCCGCTTCTCCCCCCAACGACATTAAATCAATCTCATGCTGTTGATCACAATGTGAGCACTTCACTGTCATAATTGTTTTGCCATCTTCATTTATCTGTCGATATAATGCCTGAAGGTAAGTCAAATCTGCAATGTACAGATTCTCAACAATTGTTGGAGAAAGAGACGATAAATCACCCAACTGCGTAATGACTCTTGCAAGCAACAAAATCGGCAAGTAAGCCTCATTTTTTTGAACTCGCGCATCGCCCAATGGGGCAATTTCATCATATGCAGTTGCCAATCGCATTCGTCCACGTTTGTGAGTGACGCCATTACCGTCAACAAATCCGATTGGCAACTCAAACTCAAATTCAGTCTGTAAATTCATAGTTTTGATAAAAGATCAATGTGGCCATCTGTTGTAACAAACAGCCACATTGTGTTTCGCCTCACAATTTATGCGACGCGTTCAATATAGTCATGAACGATTGTAAGCTCTTCCATAACCAAGTCATTACTATCTGCACTTAGCGATGGGCCGTCAATCTTTGACGGCCATGCATTCGAAGCATTCCAGCGCGCAACCTCGTCGCCTGCCTGATCAAACATGACGATGCTAATGTTCTTACGTGACCCTTCAACGGTCCCGTTTTCAACTTCTTTGCGCCACTCCCAAATATCCATAGAGCTCGTAATACCGCGTTTCAACGTGATATCACCCCACTTCAGACGGCCGGGGATCTTACGAACAATTTGTTGGCCAGATGGTGAAACAATCGTATGTTCTGCAACTTCGGTTTCTGAACCAAGACCACTTACTTCTTTAAAGTAGCCTTCTCCGCCACCTTCAAGCTCAAGACCAAAGTTAAACGATACGAGTGGATCCATATCCCCTTCATATAAACTAGTAGGCATTTGTTAATCTCCTTAATACTTGCCAGATTATTTTTTTCTGTTTTTTAGCCGTTACTAGGCTATGCATCCATCTCTGGCGACCACTGGCTGATGCGGAAAATCACAAATTCAGCTGGTTTTACTGGTGCCATTCCAATTTCAATGATCAATCGACCTAAATCACGTGATTCTGGCGGATTCAATTCTTCATCACAGCGCACATAGAATGCTTGATCAGGCGAGTTCCCAAACAACGCTCCACTGCTCCAAACTGTCTTCATAAAAGCGCCAACGTCACGTTTGATGCGACCCCAAAGCTTAGGTTCGTTTGGTTCAAATACAATCCACTGTGTCCCGCGCTCAATTGACTTTTCAACATAGTTAAATAAGCGGCGCACATTGATATAACGCCATGACGGGTTACTGCTGAGCGTACGAGCCCCCCACACGCGGATCCCCATACCAGGAAATGCACGAATGCAGTTAACACCATTTGGATTTAGAACGTCTTGCTCACCTTTGGTACAGTTGTAAGCTAAGCCAGTTACACCTTGTAGCACTTCATTTGCCGGAGCTTTGTGCACACCGCGCGTGTTATCACTGCGGGACCAGACACCAGCAACATGCCCTGAAGGCGGCACGACCATTGGACGGTTAGTAACCGGGTCGTTGACTTCGATCCAAGGGTAATACATCGCAGCATAACTAGAATCAAAGCCAGTTACATTCATCCGCCAGTTCTTGACTTGTTGTGGGTTCAAGTCTGGTGGAGTGTCCAGAATGGCAAGGCGGTCTGCTGTCTTTTCGCAATGCGCAATGATGCCAGTTTGTACAGCCTTGACCATTTGCAAGTCTAGCTTTTCACCAGGCATAGTCGTCATTAGGTCTGGTACAACAACCATTGTGATGTCATCAATGGCTTCCAATCCTTCAATACCAGTCCGTTCCATTACTTCACCTTGGAAGTCAGAAACAGTTGGCGTTACCAAATATTTGGTCTCAATTGAAAGCGGTTGCGTTTGCTCACGTGGTGCCAGTGCTGTTACTTCAGCTGAGGTGTCACCGACAACAAGTTCGATAAACTGCGGCGATTCGCCTTGGTAAGCCACAGTTGCGACCTTGGCGCCACTATCGGTTTCCAATTGCGTTAGTGAAGCATTACGGATGGTTTCCATGACATGCCAACCGCCATTAACTTTTTCACGTTCAACAACAATGTTGAATGCATTGCCGCCATCACCACCAGTTGGGGCAGCCGCTGCTGGGGCATCGCTTTCTTTGCCTTTGGCTGCTTTACCTTTCTTTTCAGCAGGAGCAGTTGCTGCGCCTTCAGGAAGAGAAATATTCACCCGCATTTTTGCGCCATCAAAGCCAGCAGTCTTTGCCTTAACAGTAAGTTGCGGCTTACCTGCAGAGTTCAACAACCCAGCTTTGGCTGGTGGAATGGACTTTGCGCTAACAACGTAACAGCGTGAGCCACCGTTTTGAAAAAAGCCGTAAACCGCATTTGGCATAACAGCACCACTTACAAACCCCCCAAACTTTTCGTTATATTGAGTCCAGTTGGTTACCAATTCGGCACGCCCAGTCAAGTCATTGACAACTAATTCACCATCGCGCTTTTGAACTGATTGGGCTTTTTCGCTAAACCCGATGAATACAGGCATTGCTGTGCCCACGCCTTCAATTGGTTTGGGTCCGCGGTCGACTTCTTCCACGTAAATACCCGGTGATAAATATTCTGGCATTTTGATTTCTCCTAATTCTTACGTATCAATAAATAAATTAGCTGTCTAAGCTAATTAAAATCCGTTCAGTAATGCGATGTTTCTAAACCTCAACGTCGTAATCCGGTGATGGAATATCTACTTTCACTTCACGAATCAATTCTTCATTCTTACTTACTCGCAATGTATATTGGCCAACCCTTAAGTTACCAATCGCAAATCGGCCCAAATCGTCTGGCGTTGCCGTCTGATTGGTTTCAACAAGTTGCACTTCATAATCTTCAGGCGTATCACCTTTCTTTGTCGTTCTGACAATGCCGCCAAAGGACCAATATTGAGCAGACTTTCCACTAGTCGTAAAGCTTGCCCCAGCATCGTTTTTGTCCACTTGCCCAAACCGCACTTCTCGTGTTCGCACAAGTGGTGCTTCTACAATGGAATAAGGGTCTAGAGCAATTGTTGCCGACATAAAAATTGCAGGGCGTTGGTCATTGTCTAGTACAGTCCAAATATCTGAGGGTTTTTCAATATCCTCTAACTGCGCAATCTTCAAATCCACACCGTGTTGTCGGTTTTCAAAGGTTTCCGGTAATAAATCCTGCGGAACTTTGCTATAGCGAAACAACGCCATTAAACACAACGACAAAATCCGATGCATATCCTCAGCTTCTTTTGTCCAAGCTGTTAGCATATACCGCAACTCAATTCGCACTGGATAACGTTTCGATCTTGATCCTTGGTTAGTGCGTTCAACTTGTTTTTGCAATTGTCGCTGACGTAATTTCACGTTCTCGCGCACGTCATATAAAAACAAATTGATTGTTGGGCGGCTTAGCCGTGACGCCCAATCACGAACTGGCAAATCGAAAGCAATATCAATTTCATTCTTTTTAATTGGGATTTCGCGACGTAATAAATCGCGAAG
>JAHDBS010000088.1:0-3883 GCA_020630225.1 Anaerolineales bacterium
CTCTTGATCTGAGTATTTTTTGACTTTTAGAGGATCAATATACATAGGTAGCTGTTAGTTTACAGCACACCTGTCCCACTGCGACATCCGAAATGGTGTCTTCAGAATGACCTTTATGGGGAAAACGAATCGTCATCTCGAACACGTTCGACGAAAAGACTTAGTAACTTTAGACAGCGCGTGTGAGAGACTTCTCGCGCTGAATCGCTTCAACGCACCTTAGCCAGCTCAAACGCGTTGTCGCAAGCGACCGCTTCGCGAACGAAATGACGCTCTCATATGCGCTGGCGCTTCTGCTCAAATTAACCCAACCTCACCAATTGGAATAAACGGAATCTGAAACTGCGGTGCATTGAGGTTGCCTTTGAAGCGGGACTGCACGGCTTCGTAGCCGGCGCCGCTGAACGGGCATTCCACGAGGCACACGCCGCAGCCATAATTCTTGGTGAAATAATCGCGGCAGGTTGTGTGGTATCAGGATATACCTTTGCACTTGCATACTCTAGAAGTTCAACTTTAGGCATATGTTGTGAGGCAGTTGGGTTACTTCGAAAGTTGAACTTCGGTTCCGTGGGGAGGTTTTAGGGCAACGAGCCCACCTCATTAGCAAGACATAAAAGTCGTTTATCGTCGATACACCTCTTTCCAATGTCCAACAAGCACAATCGTAATCATTACAACTTCATCTCGTCTGAAGGTACGGTGAAGCTGCTACATGTTCGCTCAAAGATGTAGAAATAGCATCGTATATGTGACAGTAGCACACCATAACTCCCTAAATTTGCCTGCCTCGCTATAATTCGCATATGAATACCTCCACTCTTGACGCAATGAAAGCCATTGTGGGCGCGGCTCACGTGTCTGATTCTATTTCGCAACGCAACCTGCATGGGCAAGATCAGTCTTCGCATCATCAAGTATTGCCAGATGTGATTGTGTGGCCCGAGACCACGGCTGAGGTTAGCGCGATTGTGAAGTATGCCAATGCCAACGAAATCGCGATTACAGGCTGGGGTGCCGGCAGTAGTCTGGAAGGGAATTCAATTCCACTAAAAGGTGGCATTGTGCTCAATTTTGGGCGCATGAACAAGATTGTCAAAGTGCATGAGAAAGACTTCCAAGTCACCGTGCAAGCCGGGATGTTCTACAAAGATATGAACGTTGAACTCGCAAAATATGGCCTGTTCTATGCGCCTGACCCTGGTGCCAATGCGAGTATCGGGGGGATGATTGCGAATAATGCCAGCGGCACACGCACGGTCAAGTATGGCGCGACGCGTGACAATGTATTGGGCTTAGAGGTTGTGTTGGCGAGTGGCGAAGTCATCCGCACTGGTTGTCGTAGTAAGAAGCAATCGGCGGGCTATGACCTGACGCATATGATTGTTGGCTCAGAAGGCACCTTAGGGTTGGTGACAGAAGCAACGCTGAATCTTGAGCCGATCCCAGAACATTACAGCGCTGTTGTTGCAAGTTTTCCAACAACTGAAATTGCAGCGGAAACCGTCTTTGCGGTGATTGGCTCTGGATTAGACCCCGCAGCGCTTGAAATCTTGGATGCTGAATCGGTGCGTTATATGAATATGCGCCACACAGATTTGCCAGAAGTGCCAACGTTGCTGATGGAGTTCCATGCGGCGACAGAAGCATCGCTCAAGGCAGAGATGAAGTTGGTTGAAGAAATTTGTCACGACCTTGGGGCAACCCGTTTTGAGGTTGGTGTCGGACGCGAAGAGCGCAATCGCTTGTGGGAAGGTCGGCATTCCCTTGGTGAAATTTTGTTTAGTGTCTATCCCGACTCGACTTACCTGATTACTGACGTGTCAGTGCCAATTTCAAATTTCCCAACGTTGGCGGCTTACACCAACCAGCTTTTCAAAGATATGGACGTCAAAGGGGCGTTGTTTGGACACGCTGGTGACGGCAGCCTACACACGGTCAACTTCGCGCCAAAAGACAGCCCCGCAGAGCAGGAAAAGCTGCAAATCTTCAACGATCATGTGGTCAAACGGGCAATAGAGCTTGAAGGGACCTGCACGGGCGAGCACGGCGTTGGCATTGGTAAGAAGAAATACATGGTCTTTGAGCACGGCGAAGGTGGCGTGGATGCGATGCGCCAGATCAAGCAGTTGTTTGACCCGAAAAATATCTTCAACCCTGGCAAAGTAATTGATTTCTAAACGTTATTTGCTATTTGTGATTGACCTGTCGTTGCAGCACTCAAGCAATAAAAAATAACCATTACCCAATGCATTCTCTTCCGCCTGGTCAGACTAAAACCCGCAAATTCCCTGTTGTCGGCGAACGTCTCCCGCCATCAACGTTAGATCTCGCTGCGTGGCAGTTAAGACTCACAGGTCAGGTTGCGTACCCGCAAACGTATAGCTTGTCAGACTTTATGGCGTTGCCGCAACGTGACTTCACCATGGATATCCACTGTGTAACGAGCTGGAGTCTCTTTGGACAAACGTTTACAGGTGTCCCGTTAGCAGACTTGCTGAAAGCTGCTCTCCCTCAGGACACCGCGCAATTTGTCCGCTTTGTCGCATATTCAGACCGTAACCACGACACAAGTCTGCCGCTGGACTATGCGCAGAAGCATTGCTGGGTTGTGCACACTATTAATGGGGAACTCCTAACCCCTGCCCATGGCGCACCGATGCGAATTGTGACTCAAGGTAAATATTTCTATAAGAGCCTCAAGTGGGTGCGAGAAATAGAGTTATTGGCAGAAGACCGACTTGGCTTTTGGGAAGCGACATCGGCCTATCATAATGAAGCTGACCCTTGGTTAGAGCAGCGCTATGATCACAGTCTCAAGACCAGCGCAGAAGACGTTGCGGTATTGAAAGCCGCATCAGAGTTCAGTGCTTATGCGGACACAGTTATTCTCAGTGCTAATCTGAGCCGCTGGCAACCGCTAACGTCAGACCTGCGCAGCGTTCAGCTAAAGGCCTGTAACTTTCGCAATGCCAATTTCAAAGGCGTGGATTTCACAGACGCCAACCTGACCTTTGGGAACTTCGAGCGTGCCAATTGTAGCTACGCTAATTTTACAAATGCCGACCTAGAAGGCGCTGACTTCTCTGGCGCGGATCTTTCCAATGCGGTGTTGGAGAACGTGGCGTTGTCGGCTACGAAATTCTTCCGCGAGACCAAAGCCGGGAAGCGCATTGCGGCAAACGTTAGCGGGCTTACGCTCAAAAATCCACATGGCTTGTTAGAGTCCCAACTCGACTTTTTAGAAAAAAGTGGTGTAACAATTCGCTAACTTCTGCCTGAAATTTGCACACTTTTGTTATAAGTGCATTTTTTCACAAACAGGGGCTGTGAATCTTTGGCAATCCTTAACGGTTGCCGACTGAACGCTGGACTTGTTAAGATTTAAGTAACATGGCTCAAATTCTCATCGCAGCGTTCGCATTCGGTATCGCCCTCACGATCATCCTCGGTCGCATGGGGCATTCAGATGAAATTGCCCAGTGGCGGCTTACTGCCTATAAAGCCTGTAGCATTTATTTGCTCATTAGCATTGGGTTGAACGGCGGCACCAAGGTTGGCGAAAAAGGTCTGCTGTCTATTCTAGATACTGGCCTTGTTAGCGTCTTTGTTTCCATCCTCATTTTTGGATGCTCCTACATTCTCCTCACCCGTTTCACTAGCTTCTCGCGTCAGACGCGCATCTCTTGGGCAGCGCATCAGGGGTCGGTTAGCGTTGGGACCTACGCGGCAGCGATTGCCATCTTCAATGGAATTGGAATTGGCGTAAATCCACTGTCAGCCGCTTGGCTTGTGCTCATGGAAGTGCCAGCCATCATGACCGGCCTAGCAATGCTCAGCCAAGGTGGGAATAGCAATGGCAGTCTCAAAAAACTACTGCTGG
>JAHDBS010000088.1:3983-9791 GCA_020630225.1 Anaerolineales bacterium
TACATTGTTTTAGGCTATTTTCTCTTTGAAATGGGGCGTAAGGCTGGTAAATACATCAAAAAACTAGGCCAAGACAGCCTGCCAATTGTTAGTTTTGGAATTGCGTTTCCATTGCTATTTGGCGCACTGGGGATTGCAATATGTACATTGATTGACCTTCCAGTTGAGGATATCGCCATGTTGGGGGTGTTGTTTGCGTCAGCGTCGTATGTGCTGGCACCAGCGGTGTTAGAAAGTGTTGTGGAAGAGAAAGCCGCAGTTGCGCTGAGCCTGACTGCGTCACTAGGCGTAACCCTACCATTCAACCTTATTATCGGTATTCGCTTGTATTACTGGGTCGCATCATTCTTAACAGAAGGCAGTGTCAATGGCAATACAATTGCATGGGCAATGCTTGGCGGGGTACTGGGTGTGACGCTATTGGCCGCGCTGCCCTTTAGTCGGCTGACAGGAGACTCGGTGACCTCAGCTTAGACAGTTGGAAATGTTACTTGTACAAGCGCTCATCTAAATGGTGGGCGCTTTTTGATTCACAATTACACGCAAATTCTCCCTTGACCGCAGTCAAATTGCGCTCTAAAGTGTCGGTCATTCAATTGGCTAGTGTTCTGGCAAGTGTCAAAGGAATAAGATCATGATCGATTGCGATGTACATAATGACTGGGAAAATGCGGATGTCCTCATTCCATATTTGGATAAGACATTTCGTGAATTCATGGTGCGCGGCGAACGCGTTGGCGGCCCGCAAAGCTTTCCACATGGGCACCGTCCGTGGTTGCACCCTGAAGGCTATCGGCGGGCTGACTTAGCGCCAACGGAAGGGCAAACGGCAGGCTCAGACTATGACATGATGAAGACTGAGCTGCTCGATAAGTTCGATCTGGATTATGCAATTCTGACTGGCGAAGAAATTATTGATATTTCAACGTTGGCGAATCCCTACTATGCCGCGGCACTGGCGCGAGCAAATAATGAGTACACCATTGAACATTGGCTCAGCAGAGACAAACGTCTTAAGGGTTCGTTGGCGGTTGCGCCACAAGACCCGGAAGGGGCTGCGAAAGAAATTCGGCGGCGTGGACATCACCCTGACATTGTGCAGGTGATGTTGAGCTCAGCGTGCCGGCGAGCATATGGTGACCCTTTCTTTGACCCAATGTGGGAAGCTGCAGCTGAAGTTGGCTTACCAATTGGCATCCACTTAGGCGGGAATGGTGGCATCAATGCTGAGGCAAGCTTTGCAATTCCGCCAACGTTCTATTACGAACATCATGCTCTATTGTGCCAAAGCATGATGAGCCACGTCGCAAGCCTTATTTTGCACGGCACGTTCGAAAAGTTCCCAACCCTGAAATTTGTCATGATCGAGTGCGGTATTTCTTGGCTACCCCCGGTCTTATGGCGCTTAGACTCAGGCTATAAGGCGCTGCGCAAAGAAACCCCGTGGCTAAAGAAGCTGCCAAGTGAATATGCGCGTGAGCACATTCGGTTTACAACCCAGCCGCTAGAGCAACCGCCTGTCAAAGATCACCTCATTGCCATGTTAGAGGCCATGGATGGTAAAAACACGCTGCTATTTGCGTCTGACTATCCACACTGGGATTTTGACCACCCTGAACAAGTTGGTATTCCAAAAGAGTGGCGTGATAACGTGTTCGACAAGAATATCCGCGCGGTCTACACTAGGTTAGACTAAAGCCGCGCTTGCTGACCTCACGACTTTGAGCACTTCAACGTGCTCAAAGTCGTAATTTCTACTCCTTTCCATTCGCGATAAAATTCTCGCGTGACAACATCTACTTCTGATTCAACTGAAAAACGTATTGGGCGCTGGTGGGTTCCTGTTGGTTGCGGTGTTTGGCTTGTGCTTTGTATTGCGCTGACAGCCGTTATTCCGCTCATGGTGCGCGGCGAAGTGACCTGGGGTGGTGCGGATAATCGGCCAAACCGCTTGTGGTGGATTGAAGAGTCCGAACTTAGCGGGATTGGGCTGTCGCTGACTCGTGAACAGTCTGGAACTGACGGTGCGACTTGCAACAGCACAAGCGTGCGTTATTTTCTCTGGCGCGGCGATGCAAGTACACTCAATACCAGCTATTGCGATTGCTATATAAATGGTAATCATGTTGGCAATGACTGTGGTTGACGCACTGTCTTAACCTGCGTTTTTTCGTCGTGACCTTGCTTAACATCACCATTGGCCTGCTTCTATTGCTCCTGATTGGCGGGGTGTTGTATTGGGAGTTGGTAATTGCTGAAGGTGCACACTTAGGCGACAAAGCTGTTGTCAAGATGTATGACTGGACCGCAAAGCGTTACGACTCCATTAAGCAATACGAACCAGAGTTTGAGACGGATACGCTTGGCTACCCCCTGGCGATGACCATGGTCAACCTTGGCTTTCCGCGTGTCTTAGACGTTGCGGCAGGCACGGGGCGCTTAGCACGCACGCTGTTGCCAGAGCCGTCATTTCGCGGACAAATTGTGGCTTTGGACTTGTCCTACAGCATGCTTGCTGAAGGGGTTGCAACGCACCCTGAACCCATCGATAGTATTCAATCTCCGGCTGACCGTTTACCGTTTGACGACAATACATTTGATGTTGTGGCGTGTTTAGAGGCGCTCGAATTTATGCCTGATCCCATGCAGGTTGTAGATGAGTGTATTCGGGTGTTAGAACCAGGTGGGCTATTGCTGCTTAGTAACCGGCGGGGATGGGAAGCAAGGGCTATTGTGGGGAAGACTTGGACGCCAGACGTCTTAGGCCCCATGCTCGAAGCAAAAGGGCTCTTCTCTGTAGATTTTCAACGCTGGCAGATTGATTACGACTTGATTTGGGCAAATAAGCGGCGGTAGACAATTACTCCACAATAAAGCTAGATTGCGTGTGTTGTTCACCAATTCCAGGGACAATGCAGGTGATGTTGGCAACATGCTTGCCGCGAGCAAACTGTGATGGATCAGTTTTGAACATCACTTTTGTGCCGCCAGTGTCATCTGTTGCTGGAAAGTCGAGGACTTGTGATGCACCCGAGTCGGTGTGCACTAAATTAGCAATGCAGGCTGCTCCAGCAATGCCTACATTCTTTGTGTCAGTTACACGAATGTTCAGTGTCTGTTCCGCGGCCTGGGCAATGTTGGGGTAGGCCTCCCATGCGGATACATTTGCAATCAGCTTGCTACTGGTTGGTTCTTCCGGAGTAGTCTCCGGACCGGTACAGGCTGGCATCAATATTGCAATCGCTAACATGCACATTAACAGCATGCTATGCAATTTAGTCACTTTCATATACTCTCTTCCTCAAGCACACAACTAAAATTCAGGCGCTGCTAAATAAAAAGGCAGCTACTAATAAATCTAAATGAATGAGTTGTGGTCTGATTACCAATGTTGTACCAAGTGAGGCTTTACCATGCCCGTTTACAAGCTCACTTAGTAGGTATGAATGCAACAACCAGAAATACTTAACCGTGGTTGTTATGGTTAGAACGAAGATAACAAAAAATATCTAGCGCACCAACTCTGATCATACATTGAATCAACATTATCCAAACCAAACCTAAATAAATCCCCGGCTCTTGAAATTTATTTTGCTCAATTCAGTTAGAGTAAAAAATATTTTGAGATTTGTGTGTGTAATTACTAACGGTAACGACTTTGCATTAGCTTTAGCAATCTGGACATTACCTTGACATAAAGGTGGTATCCAACGGTGCGAATGGGCAGGTCCCATGCACCAGCTGTTCGCACTAGCGTCCCTCTAAATCCCTGTTTGAAGCGCCAAACGCCCCACATGCTGTCTGTCTCATCAAAAACATCTGGCGCGCCCCAGAAGTCGTACCGAGTACACCCTTCTGACTGTGCCCAGCGCATTGCATCCCATTGCAATACGTAAGTGGGCATTTTTTCGCGATGTTTCCCACTAGACATGCCATACATATACGTTGCTGTATCTCCACAGCGCGTAGTAAACACCGCCGCGATCGGTTCCCCATCTACTTCGGCAATGAGTGGCTGCGCTAAATTTGCGTCCAGCAGTGTTTGCCAAGTGTCTAGATAATATTCACGCGGACGAATAATGAATCCGTCCCGGCTCGCGGTGTTTTTGTACAGTATGTATAGTAACTCTAAGTCTGACACATGCCCATTTCTAACGGTCACATTTTTTCGACCAGCTAACCGAATGTTGTAACGGGTCTTCTGCTTGAAGGATTTCAGCACGTCTTCTTCAGGCCGATCTAGGTCGAGGATGACAGAGTTTTTGAACTGAATTTGGAATGGAGAGTAACGCCAGCCTGCGGATTGCATCTGTGTGAGGAGTGCGGCTGTGCGATTGTTTTCATGTGCGTCTTCAGTGTCAGGAATGCCCGTGCCAGTGACTAAAGCCGGGTCAATTTTGACAAATAACGCACCATGTTGCTTACCAATTGCTTGTAAGTCTGCTAGCACGCGAGAGGCGCGTGTGTGATTTTCCCAGTCTACCCATGGTCCACGTGGCGCGTAAAGAATACTGACGCTAATGCCTAAGCGCCGTTCGGTACGTTGTAATAGTTGGCAAGCAGCAACTGGTGTGTCATGGTCAAGCCAAACATAGCGCTTGGGCTCCCAACCCCAACGCGACTTGATTTCGCCCCACGCCCACGTTTGTAAAAGTTCGTTGCAGCCTAGATCGCCGAGTAGTTTTTGCCACTCGGGTTGATTGGTAATGCGGGTGTATTGCATGAAGAACGCCCTTAGCGAGTGACACGACGGACGTAAAGCCGATATAAGAATTTACTGAGCGGCTTGTCCCAAGCGCCGACAGATCGCACAATGTCACCGCCAAAGCCACGCTTGAAGCGATAAACAGGCCAAAGGCCGTCTTTGCGGGTTTGGAATTCTGCTTCTAACTGCTCTTCAGTGGCGTCAGGAATCCCAACCATGTCATAGCGCGTACACCCTTGTTCTTTCGCCCACTGCATTGCAGCCCACTGCGCGGCATAGGCTGGCATGCGGTTGCGCTCAGCGTTAGAGGAGGCTCCATATAAATACCAAGCGCGTTCCCCTTGGCGGAAGACCATCACTGCTGCCAAGGGTTGCTGTTCATATTCTGCAAAAATCAGCGCAACTTGGTCGGTGGTAACGAAGCTGTTGTACACGCTTGCATAGTACTTAGCGCTATGCACGCCAAACCCATCGCGTTCACTTGTAAGCTCGTTTAGCGCTTGGAATGCGGCGAGATCATCTGCTGTGCCGATGCGCGTTGTGATGTCTTTACGCGCCGACAGCCGGATGTTGTAACGCGTCTTTTGCTTCATGCGCCCGAGGATTTCATCTTCAGTGCCGGACAGATCAATTTCAACCGTATTCGGCGGCTGGATGGTTTGGGGACTCGGTTGGAAGCCAAGCTCTGTCAGCATTGCACGGTTTTCGGGAGTGTCTGGTAAGTCTGGCTCAATTTTGAGCAGAAACGAATTGCGCGAGAGTGCAAATTCAGTGCTGAGACTGAGGAGATAGTCACGTAAGTTGGCGTTGTGCCAATCCATGACGGGGCCTTTGGGGATGTAGGCCATGCGCGAAACACCCATTGGTAAGGACTTGAACAGCAGTTGAGAGGCACCGTCAATGGTGCCGTCTTTGCGGCGTGCAACCAGACGCATGGTGTCCCAGCCAAACTGACTCTTGAAGTCACCCCACTGCGAGGTTTGCAGTAGATTTGGCGCAGGCGTTTGGGATTGAATAAAGGCGTTCCACTCTTCGGTGGTGAGGTTTTCACTGCTCATAGCTGGCAGATTATAATACTGTTTCTAAAGCGGGTTCCTTGCGGG
>JAHDBS010000088.1:9891-11628 GCA_020630225.1 Anaerolineales bacterium
CCGGACGCGCCATGCATTGGAATAAGGTCGCCATTGATGTAACTTGGCGTTTGCGCCGTAACAGCCGCATTGAAGAGCAACAAGACGCCATTGCCAACTCGAAAAAACACCGACCGATCTGCGCCCCGGCTAATCTTATGAAAGCCAAGGATGCTGCCATAGAAATGCTCAGCAGCATCGAGGTCATCAACGTAAAGCGCGGTTTCAAGAATTCCAGTGATCATAAGCGGTGTTTGGAAAAGGCTCCACCACTCAAAGTGCTTTGCGCATTACTATTTTTCAACGTAACCGTGAAGCACTTTGAGTGGTCAAATTGAAAATACTTCTACGCAGGATCAATCATCAACTGATTGATGACATCCACGTCGGCTAACTGATGCACGTTCCAGACAGCATCTTCTAATTGAGCGGCGCGTTCGGTGCCCAATGGCTTGACCAAATTACGGAATTTATCGATCAGTTCATCATTGCTTGGCGGGGCGGTGAGGTCCCATAGTGAGCGCATTTCGCCTGAGTCTAGGGTGCGCCCATCGTTCGTGTCGATGTAGACGCGTGACAAGCGGTCGGCTGGGAAGCGGGCGTTGAAGGCATCATCATCAATCAACTCGACTTTGTGCACGAGATCAATCACGGTTTGGTCATTGAGCGCAGCGCCATGAATTTGCGGATAGTCCAGCCGCCCATGCACCAGCGCTGCCGCAATTGGGAATGGCAAGCTGTACTGGGCCTCTTCTGTGGTTTTTGGGAAACGCGTTGCCAAGCGGAAGCTTTCATGGAACGTGTGCACCCGCACTGCCTTGATGTCGGTATGCGACAGGTTGTGCTGCTTTTGAATGCTCAGCGCACAGGCAATGGCCGGTTGTGCCCAATAACAAACGGCATATGGCTTGAAATACTGGATCATGAGCGACCAACGTTGGCCTAGGTCAGCATAGTATTCAGCAACCTCAGGTGCTTCTACCGTAATGGCCGGTGCGCCAGTAAAGCCGGCGGAGGCCATCATCCCCGCGCTAATGCCTGCCATTGCACCCCAACCGGAACCGTCTTTCAACATAGTCGGATGGTCAATACAGCGCATCATTTGTGAGCGGGGGCCGTGATATTCCGCAATGCCAAGCGCATGGCGGGTTTGCTCTTTTGATAAGCCCATGCGGCGCGCGACGATGGCGGCGGTGCCTAATGCGTTCCACGCCCCGGACGTATGGTAGTCACACGCCGTGGCGTGTAGTGCTGTACCAGACCGAATACTGACGTCATAAGCCATTGCCAGCGTGGTCAGAAATTCTTTGCCATCAATTGGAGCGCCGTTGCCCATTCCTAGCGTTGCTAAGGCTGCCGGGACTTGCGCCACGCCAGCGTGTCCTTTCACTGGACGGCAACTGTCGTGCATATCAAGCGCATCAATGCCCATGCCATGGGCGAGAACAACACCTGGAATGGAGCAGGTGCGTCCATCCATCCAAAGGCTAGCCTGATTGCCACCATAGGCTTGGGTGACAAAGTCATAAATAATGTCGGTGAGTGAGGTGACGCGGCCCCCGACCGCAACGCCCATTGTGTCTAAGAAACAGCGCCGCGCTTGTTCGCGCACGTCTTCTGGAATGTCTTCCCAAGTTACATCGTGAATAAAGTCGATAAGGTTCATGAGTGTGTTGGTTTGCTGGTGGGTGAGTTTGTATCGTTACTCTACTAGCCATCTAAAAAACTATCAAACGTCTTGTTTGAATTCGATCTAGC
>JAHDBS010000088.1:11728-13723 GCA_020630225.1 Anaerolineales bacterium
GCCGATATGGACGCTTTACCGATTTTGGAAGCGAATGACACCGAGTACAAATCCACCATTGATGGTGTGATGCACGCCTGCGGTCACGACTCGCATACCGCGATGTTGTTGGGGGCAGCGATGTTGCTCAAAGACGAAGACATCAACGGTGAAATTCGACTGCTGTTCCAACCTTCAGAAGAAAATTCCGATGCTGAAGGCGTCAGTGGCGCACCACGGATGATCGAAGACGGCGCGATTGAAGGCCTCGATGCCGTCATTTCATTGCACGTTGACAGCACCTTAGATGCCGGGCTTGTGCGCATCGGTTCTGGCTACGCGCTGGCCAATGCAGATACGGTCTATGCCAAGATTAAAGGCAAAGGCGGACACGGGGCAGTACCGCAAAAAGCGCGTGACCCGATCTTTATGTTGGCGCCAGTGTTGACCGCACTGCACGGGATTGTTTCGCGCTGGATTGACCCTACCATGCCGGCTGTTGTGACGGTTGGGCGGCTGTCCGCAGGAACCGCATCAAACGTGATTCCTGAAGAAGTAGAGCTGGACATCACGGTGCGCAGCGTTGGTGATGATGTGCGCGAACAGCTCTTGGTTGAAATTGAGCAAGCGCTCTCCATTGCCAAAGCCTTAGGTGGCGATTACGAAATCAAGATTGAGCGTGGCTATCCGGCGCTGTATAACAATGAAACCGTGACGGAGTGGGTACACACCACGGCCAGCGACCTAATTGGCGCAGACAATATTGTGCCGGGGCAATTGATGATGGGCGGCGAAGACTTTGCCTTTATGTCCCGCGCCAGCAAAGGCATGATGATGATGCTCGGCACCAAAGAGCCAGACGGGCCCGCACGTTTCCACCATCACCCTGAGTTCGACATTGACGAAAGTGCAATGCCCATCGGCGCAGCGATTATGGCTGAAACGGCGTTACGGTTCGTGAGTGGGGATTATAAGTAAATGGTGTACGAGGCGGGTTGTTTTAAGCAACCCGCCTCGTGCTTAATGATCTATCTTCTAGAAGACATCATGGCTTTGCGCGCTGAGGCAACTACGGCTTCAATTTCTGTGGCGCTCATTCCCAATGCCTCTAGAAAATCCCGATGCGCCTCTGGCAAACTGCGCTCAAATTCAACGTGCCACTGATGCATGGCGGCATCATCCATTCCTGAATCTCTTAGAATTTGTACCCATTGCGCCTTATTCATGGTTTTGGCCGTTTTTAGTAGCGACTCATTACCCAGTAGTTGGAGAATAAAACGCTGCTGCTGTCTAATGCGCCCCATCTCTGCGTTCAGGCTTTCTAAACGTTGCTCAAGAATTGTGGACAACGCCCCATCTGCTGACTGTAAAACCGTTGCTATTTGCTCCAGCGATAGTCCGGCCTTTTTGTAAAGCGCAATCTTCGACATCCGATAAAGATCGTCATCAGAATAGACACGATAGCCAGCAGCTGTTCTGGCAGCGGGCTTTAGTAATCCAATTTTGTCGTAATAGAGGAGCGTGCTGCGAGAAAGGTTGAATTGCTGCGCGAGCTTACCAATGGAATGCATGCTGTCTGTTGGGTCAAATAGGCTGTAGATCTGGAGTTACTACAGTTGTCCGTGCCAATTCGCTAAATAAAAGATCTCTACTGAAATATTGCAGAAGCACAGACACGGCATCTTCAACTAAGTCGGTGTTTTGTTCTAGAAACGCTTGCCATGTCTTCGTGGTTGTGGCTTCCATGCGCTGCGCCATAATTCTAACTAGCGCATCTGTGATCGTGATGTGGAATTTCGCGCTGGCACCTAAGCTGGTCGCATAAGCATCAATTCCTGTGCATACACCTTGTACTGCCGTGTCAAGATCGTGATGGGTCAGATAGATCCATGCTAACCGCAAGTGTCCGACATGATTGAAGTGGACTGGGCTTAAGGTTTTCTTTGTAAATTGACTCAGAAATTCCTGATTGCTCAATGTGCTGGGCGCTTCATGTGCTTGATGATGAGAGCCGTT
>JAHDBS010000578.1 GCA_020630225.1 Anaerolineales bacterium
CGGACGCGAGCTCAGGGAGGTATAGAAAATACTTAGATCCATTCCTACTCCTCCAACTGCGAATTGGCGATAGACACATACAAGTCACTCGTTGAAAGCAGTTCTTTATGTGTTCCCTGAGCAACAACCCGACCTTGATCCACCACCAAGATGATGTCGGCATGTTTCACAGTGCTAATGCGCTGCGCAATGATGAAGGCGGTATGGCTTTTGAGATATGGATCCAATGCGGCGCGGAGTTTCACTTCAGTCTCAGCATCGACGGCGCTCATGGAGTCGTCAAAAATGAGGATGCGCGGTTCTACGACTAAGGCTCGCGCAATCGCAATGCGCTGTCGCTGACCGCCGCTAAGTCCTTTGCCACCTTCGCCCAGCATCGTTTCATAGCCGTTATCTAACCCCATGATGAAGTCATGCGCTTGCGCAGTTTTTGCAGCGGCAATGACCTGCTCATCTGTGGCTTCTGGTGCGCCGTAACGAATGTTGTCAGCAACGGTGCCGCTAGCCAGCCGCACGCTTTGTAGCACGACGCCAATGCCATGCCGCAGCGAATCGAGGTCGTAATCGCGCACATCAATGCCATCGATGAGTACACGACCTTCGGTGGCATCATAGAAACGTGAGACTAAGTTGAGAATGGAGCTTTTGCCACTGCCAGTGGGGCCAAGCAACGCTACAGTTGCGCCGGCGGGAACTTCTAGGTCAAGGTCATATAAAGTGCCAAGCGCTTGCCCTGGATAGTGAAAGTGGATGTTTTCAAAGGTGACTTGGGCGGGGGCATCCTTGGGTAAGAACACGGGCGCATGTGGATTATCGATGTCACTTTCGGCGTCAAGAATTTCAAAAATGCGCTTGCCTGAGGCCTGTGCGCGGGATAACTGCTGTGACAAGCCGCCGATTTGAAAGATCGGTTCGACCAAATATGCAAGGTAGCTGTTGAACGCAATAAGTGTCCCAAGTGAAAGATGATCATCGATCACGCGGGCACCGCCGTACCAGATTACGATCAGGGTGGCGATGCTGGTTAGAAAAAAGATCGTTGGGAAGCCCAATGAAAAGATATTGGAAATACGGATATTCGAGCTATAAAGCAGCGCGTTCTGATCATCGTAGCGTTTGAATTCACGCGGTTCGCTGGTAAATCCCTTGACCACGCGAATACCAGATAGCGTCTCTTGCAGAATATTGTTGAGCTGCCCAAGGTTGCGCTGAACTGTGCCAAAGAGTGGCCCCATCCGACTAAAAATCATTACAAAAATCAGAATGATGACTGGGAATACCGCCATCGCAGCGAGTGCTAAGCGCCAGTCGGTCATGAGTAGAATAATGAGGCTGCCAAAGAACGTAATGAGCGCGCTAATGAGTTGCAGAATGCCTTGGGCAAAGAATGTCCGCACGCCTTCAACGTCAGAGGTGGTGCGCGTCATCAGTTGCCCAACATTGTGCGTGTCGTGATACGAAAATGACAACCGTTCAAGCTTGGTGAAAATCTGATTGCGTAAGTCGTACGCAACGCCTTGGGATGCCGTTTCAGACCAATAGGTATTGGTGAAGCTAAAGATCCCACGTACGATAGCGATGCCCAATAACAGCCCAGTTGCGACCCAAATTGCGTTTAGCGCCCGCGGCGTAATGCCTTCATCAATCAGGTATTGCACGGCTTGCGGATACACAAGGTTGCTGGCCGTGACCAATAACATCGAGAAAAACGCACCGATGGAATACCCCAAGTAGGGCTTCATATAAGTAAGACCGCGAGTGATGACGTTCATAGGCGTAGTTATACTATAGGGGCGCAGGTTGAGATACTATCTGCGAAAGAACTTCAGATTTGAGGGATTTTGCCGCGGACGAGAAGGACGAGGCGGATGAATTTGCTTCCCAACATCCGCCTCGTCTCCCTCGTCCGCGGCTAATAAACGTTTATGTCAGTTGGAACCGGAGACTTCAAACAATTCCTATATGCCTGCCGCGATGGTGACCTTGACTCTGCGAAGTATTGGGTGCGGCGCGGTGCAACCATCAATTTTCTGCATGCAGAGTTTTTGTTTACGCCGTTCCAGATCAGTCTGCGCAACGGTCACTTAGACATCGCCCGTTTTCTGCTCGAAAACGGCGCAGATCCTTACTTGCCCGAAGGCTACACTGACATTACGCC
>JAHDBS010000579.1 GCA_020630225.1 Anaerolineales bacterium
CATACTTCTCTTTTGCCAAGCCATACGCGCCTTCGGCTTGCAGCACGCTGCCTAATGAGTGCAAAATTGCCCCATTTAGAGTGTTTCTTACATACCCTCTCGCCTCACAGAGTTCATTTGCCTCTGTAAGCTTATCTTTCGCGCCGGTATATTCGGCTAACCCATGATGAATGACGCCAAGCAAATACAATGTTTGCGCGGCCTGAATGGGTAGCGGCCTCATAAGGGTATCCGCCAACATCGCGTGTCCATTATGAGCGCGTTCTGCAAAACCAAGGCTCTCGCTATATAGCGCACTACGCAACAAATGCCAGCCAAGAGCTTTATCAATTTGAATACAGAGACTTTCATTGCGAGTCTGTTGCTGTTGGTTAGCTACATGAATTGCATGTAAACGCCAGCGCCCAGCAAAAACTGTCTTCTGGGTCTGGTTGGTTTGCCTAAGCAAGTCAATTACGCCACTGGCAACTTCCAACTCTGTTTCCCGCTGGCCTTCGTCTGACAACTTACAGTGCGTAAGCGCCATAATGAGCCGATGCATTTGCATGTTGTCGGCTTGTAAATTGACGAGGCCGAGGTTAGCCAAGCGTGAGCGTGCGGCACGTTGTTGTATCTTGGTAACTTCAGACTGTTGCGTTAGCTTTGCTGCGCCACCAATTTGTATTGGACCATTGTCTTCCCAAATCTCTAAGTCTTGGTCTGCTGCTGCTTCCGGCTCTGGTTGCGCAGGGTCTTCGAGAGCACGATCCAGCGTTTGGAGTGTGTATTTCAGAATTTTAGGCACAATCCATTGCCCCGGAGCCATCAAGGCTGCATGGTGCAACATGTCTAGCGCTAAGTCATCTCTGTCACTATTGTCGGGATCAAGTTGGTCGTAGCTCACTGTAAAAGCTTTAGAAAGAGAGAGGCTAGTATCACCTTCTAGCGTGTGGGCCATATCTGCCAGCATAGTAGCGTGTTCTACAATTTCAGCTCTATTCAATTCCCTCAAATAGTCCTTAACAGACAGCGCATCTGCGGCCCTGCCAAGATAACCACCTGCTAGGCGCAGTGCCAGTGGCAATCCATCAAACTCATTGGCAAGTTGTTCAACATCCTCAAGTTCATAATCACGTTCGCCAATGAATTCGCGCAACAAGTCCACGCTTTGTTGCTGGTTCAGCACTTGGATTGGACGGAGTTGCAATGGGATCTTTGGATTCCATTCATGCCGACGTGATGTGACAATTATGCGACTGCCGCCGTCCGGTGGCCTCCACTTGAGGAATTGCAGTTCATCTTCGCAATTATCAAAAATCAGAAGCCTTGGTAGTTCAGACATCCAATTTGCGAGGGCAGTGTTGTACCGCGCCAACTCATCGCGATTTTGAAGCTCAGCTGTGTCAACATTGCCTTGACTTCCGGCTGCGATCTCTGATCGCATAGCAATATCTGAAGGGTCACTGAAATCTACCCAGTGCACACCGCCAGCAAAATAGTCTCCAAAGCGTCTGGCAAATTCAGCAGCAATTGTGCTCTTTCCGACACCGGGCATTCCTTGCAATACAACGACTGCGTTTTTATCTCTTACTTCGTCAGAGTCGCGTAAGGTTTCAGCAATCCATAGTAAATCTGCTTTGCGGCCTGTGAAGTTAGCGGTCTCTTCATGCACAATTCGTGCACCACGTTGATACTTTCTATCAGGAACTTTTTTTGTAGGAAGTTTTTTCAGTTTTTCATTTGCCTTGCGCAGTTTTTTCTTGAACTTCTCCTCTTCTTTGCCCGTAAGCTTGCGAACATATATATCAGCATAGGGATCATCTTTGATTGCCGGCAAAGGATCTGGCTCAGGCTCAACTGGTGTAAAGATTGAAATTAGCAAATTTGCAAAATCAGAAATAGGACTTAGTGCGGCAATAACTGCAGCCAAGGCAACGGTAACTACAGTTAATACACCGCCGGGCACTTGATATCCTTCAAATAATAGATATGAAGCCGTAGCAACAATTAGTGTTGCCAGCACAATGCAAATAGCCGCTGTAATTGCGACTTTGAGTAATAACTTTTTGTCCATGTCTCTGCTTTGACCGTGTAATAAAAAACGCCCGTCTCTTTCAAGAACGGGCGCGTGTGGATACAATACTGTTGTCGATGCGCCCCAACGCTCGACGTTGAA
>JAHDBS010000089.1 GCA_020630225.1 Anaerolineales bacterium
GTTGGACGACTTAGACGAGATGACCACTCACGGTCAGGAAGGTCAAACGCAATATCAATTTCGTTTTTCTTGATTGGGATTTCTTGCTTCAAGAGTTCCCGGAGAGCGTTGCTAAAGTCGTCGATCATTACGTGAATTGGGCTGTGCGGGGCGTTCTGCACCCGTTACCAGAACAATATAATTTTTCAACGCAACAAGAACGCAACAGCACTGTTACGCTTTGGTTTCCTAAGTTTAGAGAAGCCAACCCGTTGCGTTTACGAAACGCAAAACCAACATACTAAAACCGCTTATGGGAACAGTTCCCCTCCACGCACGGCATTTACCCTCAATTAACTAAATTAAGTCGTCCATAATAAGAATGCAAAGAGAAAAGGGATATTTCCCCAGCCATTCGTGACCAATGTCACAGTCATCAACCCGATCGATACAACACACTTGTTTACATCAGCATATCGGACGAACACCCATACTTAGCAAAGCCTAACTATGTATTCTGTCAGCATTCGATTATTTGGCAGTCCAGAAATATCTGTCAAAAACCAGGTAACACCAAAACCACGTTCAAAGAAAACGACGGCTTTACTTGCTTGGTTAGCACTTAATCACAATCAGGATTATTCAAGAGAACGGATTGCGCAGCTGTTTTGGTCTGACTCTACGCCTGAGTCTGCTTTGGCAAGTTTGCGAATGTCTGTTTCTAATCTCCGCAAAGTTTTGGGAGCCTCTGAGGCTGAAAATTCCCCTTTTGTTGTCACAAGAAATACATTAGGGATTCATTCCCGCAATTCCAATTGCCACATCGATGCTCATGAATTGCTCAAGGCACATCGTTCCTCCTCGCAGCTCAGCAAGATTGATGATCACAGCCTGAAGAAGGCAGAGATTCAAAAGCTTGAGAAAATTTCTTCAGTCTATGCAGATCAATTCTTAGCGGGGTACAAATTTTCAGACGCGCGAGATTTAGACAACTGGATTGCAACAAAGCAGACTGAATTTCAACATGTTGCCAATGAGCTAAGTGTTAATTTGGGGCGTGCTTACTTGGCTCGTAAAGAATATTTACAAGCACTTCGTTTCGCACGGCGAGCAATAACAGTCTCAAACTTATTTGAGCCAGCCCATCAACTAATGTTGGAAGCGTTTGCACAGAATGGGGAGCGCAGTCGAGCACTTGCACACTATCAGGAATTGCGAGAGCAAATGCAAGCGGAGTACGGACTAACGCCTTCGCAGCAAACTCAGGAACTTATTCATAAAATTAGAGTGGGCAGTTATCGCTCTGATCTTAACAATAGCCGACAGCCCGAAAAGCAAGTTACCCGCCCATCAGACGCTACCGTCACGGCAATCTCAAAAGCACGTAATCTTGAAGTAAAAGAGATTGAAACGGCTCTCAAGAGAACTGGCAGTCAAATTATCAAGTTATTAGGAGGTAATGGCGGTGGCAAAGCTGCTGTCTTACAACACCTTAGTAAGCGGTATCGTCAACAAAGCCAATTCGCGTCTGTTCTAGAGGTCAACTATACAAATGACTCAACCGATCTTGTAACTGAACTTGCGCACCAAATCAAAGATCGTCCGCATCAGCAACAAATCAATATATTTTGGCTTGCTGAACACATTGGGGATACAGCAACACTGCTGTTAGTTAATACGACTTCACATACATTGTCTGAAGCGCAAGCTGAACTGCTCGAACGCCTTGTGCTGTTGACCGGCAATGTAAAAGTTGTTGTTGCAATCAAGACTGATCGAGAATTTTCTGCAAAATCATCAAGTATTGCATTCAATCACGGAGCTGAGACGAGCCTCCATAAACGGCACATCGAGAAAACGTGTGTGGAGCTATTTCGTGATTTGCACACACGGAAAGTGGGGCGTCAGCATACGAATACTATTAGTCGCAGGGCAATTGTTGAGTTTATAGAATCAGTTGACAACAATCACGCAGCTATTGCAATGATTGCATCTAGAAATTGGAAAACCCCGCTTCAAGCGATCACGAATAAGTTAATTGCCAGTAAACATCAACATCGCGATGCTTTAGCACGGACTATAACTTGGGTGTGGCAACATTTGTCAGCACGCGAGAAACATACCATTAGTTATTTAGTTCAATTTGAAGGCGCTATTGATATGCGCGCTGCGCTCACCTTAGCAGGGGTATATGCCACAGACATTGAGGCATTAGTTGACAATGGCATAGCATTTCGCATCAATCAGCAAGAAGTGCGTATCCCAGAAGCCATCCAGACAACTGTTGGTAAATTGCTGGCATCCAGAGCAACTTATAGTGTGTTTCAAGCCAATTTCGAAAGAGCTTACTGTCAATATTATTTGAACGATCTTATTCAAACGAAACATTCTTGCAAGTCTGAAAGCACCTATTTGACACAAGCAAAGGTATTGCGGAACTGGAACAACTATTTACGAAGTTTGCGACTAGCTATAACTCATAGCAATTGGGCGTTAGTCTTCCACGCCTTTGATGTTATCTGTGAAATGTATACGCATCGCGGCCTTTATATGCAGGCGGTATTACAACTAGATACGCTACGCGAATTGTTATCAGCCGCTAGCCATGACGGTAATGAATGGGATGCTTCTATTCAAGAGCACTTACAAGCTAAGGTCGCCTTACAATTAGCACGTTTCCACTATCTAGTTGAAGACTATGATACTGCTCTAGAATATAGCAAGCACGCTGTTGGGGCATCCATTCGGCTTAACCTTATCGACTTGCGAACCGCTTCATCCTTGCAACATATCTGCAACCAGATCTTAACGGCAAAGTACGACTATATCGACGTTCACCTTGATAGTTTAGAGCGACTAGCACAGGCAACTGATGATACAGAATTACAAATCAAGAGCCTCTATCTCACTGGTATCTTTGCGCACCTTAATGGCAGTACGCAAGTTGCCAAGCGCGTATTAACGCGGGCATTAACCTTGTGCCGCGCCACAAAGCTTCCTCGTAAAGACGAGAGCCTAATTGAATTGATTGAAAAACTTCGCACCGGCCAATCTGGTCAGGGTCTCATCATCCGCCCAAATCAGCTTATCCAGTTTGTGAGTTAGCTTTTCACCGCCCCATACAACCGCACTAGCGTCTCAACATGTGACCGTGTTTCCGCGTGTGTCACGCGCAGTGGCGCATCTTCTAGAATTGCGGCGTGCATGTTCTTGATCTGACCCAAATATAGGTATTCCGCATGGCCGTCATACATAATAGTTTGCGGAATACGATCTTCGCCAATGATTGTGATGTGTGGCCCATCATTTTCGTGAATCCCGACAAACGGCCACTCACACATGAGGCGTCCCTTGCTACCTTGAATTTCTAATGTCGTGCAAAACTGCATTTCAAAGGAGCAACTGATCTGCGCCAAGATACCATTGGGATAGCGCATCTGCGCAGTGAATGTCCGATCAATACCGTTTGCATCTGTGACTTGTTGTGCGGCAATCTCAATTGGCGCGCCGCCAGCAATGTACTGCGCAATGCTCATTGGGTAGCAGCCAACGTCCCAAAGTGCGCCGCCGCCTTTGTCTGGATGCAGACGAATATTGCCGTCGTCTTCTAAAGGAAAGCTGAAGTGTGCCCGAACCAACTTGATGTCACCGATTGCCCCAGCCTCTAGCAGTTCCTTGATCTTCAACGTTTGTGGATGATGTCGATACATAAATGCTTCCATCAACACGTTGCCAGTCCGCTCAGCTGCGGCAACCATCATGTCTACATCAGCAACGGTCAAGGCAAATGGTTTTTCACATAGCACGTGCTTCCCAGCGTCCAATGCTTTGATTGTCCACTCTGCATGTAAATGATTTGGTAACGGGATGTAGACAGCATCAATCGCATCTGAGGCAAGCATTTCTTCATAGGACGCAAAGGCAACAGGAATATCCCACTCTTTAGCGTAGGCTTCCGCACTGGCTAGAGAACGACTAGCAACGGCAACAAGTTCGCCCCGCTCGCTTTCACGGATAGCAGGGATTAGACGGCGGTTGATGCGGGCTGTAGAAAGTAAGCCCCAACGAATTTTCTTCATAGGTATCTCTTTGTTGACAGTTGACAGTTGACAGTTGACAAGCCTAGACCCAACCGCGCAGCCAATAGTAGGTCCAAGCAGCATATTCGCGGAGGGTTTGGGCAATGGCTGTAAAGTTGCGTGGGTCTGGGAGTAGCCAGTCGTCCCAGATAACGTTATTGCAGCGCTCAGTCACGGTGCAATCTACCATTGCATAGGCCGTGGGTGCTGGTGTGACAACAACGTCTTGTTTGGCAAAGGTTGCAACGGCGCGCGGCATATGACGTGCTGAAGTGATTAGAATAATACTGTCAAACCCAAATTCAGACTGCAATGCATTGACTTCTAGCGCTTCGCCATGTGTGTCCTGTACTGGATCACCGCGCAAGATGGCGTCGTCTGGCACGCCCATCCACTGCAAAATTTGCGTGGTAGCTTTGAGTTCATTTGGCCGCCCCGACACAATAATCCGTTCCGCTTTACCAGCCTGGTACAACAAGGCTGCATAGACATAACGGTTGCTGTGGCTATTGACCTGCACATGTGGGTTCGGCCATAGTGCCAAGTCTGCACCACCGCCTAGTGGCAAAATCACATCAGCCGCCGGAATGTCTTCAATTGGCTGTGGAAGATATTGCCACTCCAAAAACTGCGCCAACCGACCATTCACTTGGGGATGCCCGCCCACATACATAATAAGGACGGCTGCAATTGCAAAACGGCGCGGCCAAACTTGCTGCCGATTGGCAATCGCCGTAGCAACTAGAAAAAGCAGCGTCAGCGCATAAGGCGTGATGATCCACTCAAGAAGTTGTTGCATGATGAAACGACAGTGATAAATTGATAGCTGAAATCAGGCTGAAGACCACTAAATTTCAACACGCACATCAGCAACGTCTTCTAAATAAAGCCAACCTTCTCGCAAGAGGATCTCTTGCTCCACGATATCTTCCTTCATTTTAAGAAAGAAGCTGAGTTCAGAAGGTTCGTTGACTTCGGCTTTGGCAGCAAAAGCAGCATTGCGGCTCATCCCAAGCTTAGAGCTGGCTTGTGACCCAATCATGACATTTTTTTCATAAGGCGCAATCGCAGCTAACATCAACTGGCTTTCAGTGTAGCCAGTCCGGGCGCACTTGATGTTGAGGACGTCGAAGGTATCTAGCGCCAATTCGCGCTGCACGTCACGGATCGAAAAACAAGAATCATCGCCAATGATTGGCAGATGCTGCCCATTTTGCAATGCCGAGCGTTGCAAGACCAACTCAATTGGCATCGGTTCTTCGCAATAGAGCAACCCTAAGTCCCGCAAGACAGCCAGTCGTTCAGCAGCATTGTGCGGCAGCATCGTTTCATTGGCATCAGCATAAAGCTCCAGATCCGGCGCAATTTGCCCCAACAGCTTAATGCGCTCTACATCAGCTTCCCAGTCACGCCCCACTTTTACTTTTAAGACACGTACACCTTGGTCATAAACCATTTGCGCGTCTGCAAGTACTTCATCATGCGACCCAATGCCAAGGATGTAACTCACCTTGACTTTGTCACGAGTAGCACCAAGATGCTCAGCCAGCGTTACACCATTTGACTGTGCTAAGGCATCGTGCAGGGCAATATCAAAAGCCCCTTTTGCTGTTTGATTGTTCTTCACCGCCTGCAGCGTTTCGAAAATCATGGTGGGATCAGCAACTTCACCTTTGACGCGCGGCAACAATTCTTGCTCAATAATCGTGCAAATACTGGTGACCGTTTCGCCATAAATTGTTGGACGAGGTAAGGCCTCTGCCTGCCCAATGGCACCATCGCTCAATTCCACTTCAACCAATACATGATGGGCTTCCGGCATAAAGCCGTGCTTCCCCCACCGTAATGGTTTATGCATCGGGAGCTTGAAAGGTTTAGTGCGGATGGTTTTGATGGTAAGCATTGTGATGGCTGAATTTTTTACTAGGCGCTTTACAGTCTAAAAAGGCGTGAATTTCACATAAGACAGGTATGCAATTGACGGCCTGCGCTGGATGCGTAACACAAGGTATTCTAGCGTTGCTAATTTCTAAAATGTAAGCGAATTAGATTTTACAGACTTAGTAGATATAGCAAACGGTGCGAACGCTAATAGACAACATTAAGCACATTAGCCATCAGCTGATCAGCGCTTAGTCTTCTGCTGGTTCTATCGTAAATCGTAGCGGGAACTGAGCTTGGCGGGCTAAAGAGTGGGCTTGGCCAACTTTGTACTTGGCAGTTTCAAGGGGTAAAGTTGCAACTTTTGCTTCTCCGTTGTTGTGCGCGACGAGCATCACAGTCAAGGCGTCTGGCATCCCAAGATTGAAGACTTGTTGCAGCACCGCAATGACAAAATCCATAGTCGTTGTATCATCATTATGAATAAAGACATCATAAGGTGGATCTAATTCAGTGTCGGCAACAACTACCCATTCCACATCAAGCTGTGGCGCGGCAGTTTCTAAGATCGGCATTTGCATGCCTAAATTTTACTTGACGATCGATGTATCGTTCTTGAAATGTAGGCGTCTAATCTATTCAGACGATAAACATTGACACATTGACCAATGCCAACTACCCAGATTTCTTAAGACGTCATCAATCTTTGTGCAAATTTGTGCGAATCTGTGCGGCTAAAGGTAAAATTCAAGTTGGTCTGTATACATCGACGGCACATGTTTTATGCTGTCCCACTACAGTTACATGCATTGAAAGATGCGCAGTAACCAACATCCGTATTTTTGAATACTCTACTTGCCCTAATACTCATCGGCTTTGCGGTAGCAGCGCTAGCCGTGTCGGTCCACAAAATTTTCAAGGCTGCAACGCCCTATATTCTTGCACTGTACCCACTTGGGCTAACAGTGTATTTTTTTAGTCAGCTTAGTGCAGTACATCATCATGCATTGCAATTTCAAAGTAGCTGGGTTCCCTCGCTTGGCATCAACTTTGACTTTTCGCTAGATGGACTAAGCCTATTAATGGCACTGCTCGTCAGTGGCATTGGCACCTTTGTTGTCATTTATGCCGGTGGCTATTTACACGGTGATGAAAACTTAGGCAAGTTCTACCTTTTCCTGCTGCTGTTCATGTCAGCGATGCTTGGCGTCGTACTGGCCGACAACATCATCTTGCTGTTCATCTTCTGGGAACTTACCTCTATCAGTTCGTTCTTCTTGATTGGCTATAAGCACAAGTACGAAGATTCACGCGACTCAGCACTTCAAGCATTACTCATTACCGGCGCAGGCGGTCTCGCCTTACTTGCAGGTCTGATCTTACTCGCGCAAATTGCGGGGACAACCCAACTGTCAGCGCTTATTGGGCAAGCTGACATCATTCAAAATCACGCTTTATATCCAGTAATGCTGATTTTGGTCCTAGCTGGTGCATTTACGAAGAGTGCACAGTTCCCATTCCACTTTTGGTTACCCGGTGCAATGGCTGCTCCAACGCCAGTCTCTGCTTATTTGCACTCTGCAACCATGGTAAAAGCTGGCATTTACTTGCTAGCCCGCTTGCATCCAGCACTCAGTGGCACACCGCTTTGGATCGGAATTGTCACCACCTTCGGGGCATTTACCATGCTAATGGGTGGGTATCTGTCTTGGCAAAAATTTGATCTCAAGAAAATTCTTGCCTATTCCACCATCTCAGCACTTGGCACGCTCACCATGCTGCTTGGCATTGGCACCAAGCTTGCTGTCGAAACTGCCCTCACCTTCTTACTCGCACACTCCTTATATAAGGGCGCACTATTCATGCTAGCCGGCGGGATTGATCACGAGACCGGCACGCGTGATGTACGCATCTTAGGTGGGCTACGCAAAACAATGCCCATCACGTTTGTGGCAACAACAATTGCCATACTTTCGATGAGCGGCATCCCGCCATTGTTTGGGTTTGTGGCAAAAGAATTGGTGTATGACTCAACCTTACACATGGATAGCGCCGCCTGGCTAACGACCGCAGTTGCCGTCCTCGCTAACATCGGGATGGGCGCAGCTGGTTGGATCATTATTGTCAAAACGTTCTTCGGTCCAGAAGGCGACACGCCAAAACACGCCCATGAAACACCGTGGACTCTCTGGATTGGCCCTGTGGTCTTAGCTGGACTAAGCGTGTTATTCGGCATTTTGCCAGATATTTACGGATCAGGCTTACTCAACGATGCGTTCCACGTCTTTTTCCCAGACAGCGACAAACACATTCACTTAGCACTTTGGCACGGTTTCAAGACCCCACTGTATCTGAGCATTGTCACCGTACTTGGCGCAATTGGCCTCTATCTTGTTCACGAACGCTTATTGCCAGTTGCAGAACGTATTGATCAAATTTCTGCCATTGGGCCACAAAACCTATACAAGCGTGGCATCAAAGCATTACCAGTGCGAGCTAATCAAGTCTCACACATCATTCAAAACGGAAAGTTGCGTAACTACCTGCTTTGGACCACCGTGGCTGGATTTGTCTTTTTCTTGCTCGGCCTTTGGTACAGCGATATTCCGCTCACCTTCCGCGCTAGCTTCAACTTTGCACCGCGTTACTACGAGATCGGCTTATCTGTCATGCTGATGATCGCAGCCATTGGGGCTGCTGCCAGTTCATCTCGGATGGCCTCAATTGCTTTCCTTGGGATTGTCGGCTACGTCATTGCTGTCTTCTACATTTTATTTGGGGCTCCAGACCTCGCTATGACGCAGTTCTCTATTGAGACACTGTCCGTTATTTTGTTGGTCTTGGCAATTTATAAGCTCCCACGCTTTGCTGGCGTTTCTACAAAGCTAGAACATCGACGGGATGCAATCGTGTCTGCCATTATGGGTGCAATGGTGACCCTAATGATTATTGCGGCGACCTCATTCCCATTGGAATCACGGCTAAGCCCCTTCTTTTCTGAAAATACTTACATCCTTGCTAAGGGTCACAACGTTGTTAACGTCATTTTGGTCGACTTCCGCGGGATGGACACCATGGGTGAAGTTGCCGTATTGGTGATTGCAGCGCTGGGTGCTTACGCCCTGACAAAGCTCGTTCCACAAAAGGAGGGCAACTAACTGGTCATTGACGCTTCGTTATTGACCATTGGTTATTGACTATGTTTTCACTTCTTTTTAGAACTGCAACGCGCTTTTTATTCCCGCTGATGATTGTCTTCAGCATTTTTGTGTTGTTTCGCGGACATAATGCACCCGGCGGTGGGTTTATTGGCGGCCTTGTTGGTGCGGCAGGCTTTGCACTGTACATCATCGCATTTGGCACCGAACAAGCCCGCACCGCAATGCGCTTTAGCCGACGTCTTTACATGGCAATTGGTCTGACCCTGATGCTGGGAAGCGGCCTGGTGAGCTTACTCGCAGGTGACGCATTCATGACCACCCAGTGGTACAGCATTCAAATTCCAGTACTTGGCAAACTTGGCACACCAGCCATCTTTGACACAGGTGTATATCTCGCCGTCATCGGCGTCACAATGATCATCTTGATGTCATTGGCGGAAGACTAAAATGGATATAGTTTTAGCAATTACAATCGGCGTTTTGGTTGCGGCTGGCATCTACATGATCCAGCGGCGTAGCTTTGTAAAGCTCATTTTGGGCATCGCAATGCTTGGCCACGCTGTAAACCTAATGATCTTTACCTTGGGGCGTGTCACTCGTGGTGTACCGCCCATCATCCATGGTGAACACGGGCTGGACGTTGGCGCTGCTGACCCACTCCCTCAGGCTCTAATTTTGACCGCCATTGTTATTGGCTTTGGTGTGCAAGCATTTGCCATCATTCTCATCAAACGTGTCTACAGCGTCTTTCAGACAGACAATATTGATACGCTGGTCAATACTGACTTTGAATAATTTTTGGAACCAAGCCGACAGCTAATGACTGAACGCTGACACCCACTCAATGCTCTTTCTCCCAATCTTAATTCCCTTTGCCGCTGGCATTTTAGGGATCTTCTTCTGGTATAAACCAAACCTTCAACGTTGGACAACGCTGATAGGCATGGTCGCGCTGCTTATTGTTAGCGTGATGATCTTCAACACTGTCTGGGCCGACGGCATTCAAGTCGCGCAAGGCGGTAGCTGGGTTGCGCCCATCGGCATTTCGCTAGTAATCGACTTACTTAGCGCAATTCTATTGTTGACAGCGGCCATACTTGGCACGGCTGTCGCGGTATATAGCTTTGGCGCCATTGGCGACCAGCGTGCGGCCTATGGCTACTTCCCGCTGCTCTGCTTCTTGCTGATGGGTATCTGTGGTGCCTTCATTACAGGTGATATGTTCAACCTGTATGTCTGGTTCGAGGTGATGTTGATTTCATCCTTCGTGCTGCTTGCACTCGGCGGGGAACGTAACCAGCTTGAAGGCGCGCTGAAGTACATGACCATCAATCTAATTGCATCCATGATCTTTTTGATTGGTCTTGGGATTTTGTATAGCGTCGTTGGCACACTCAACATGGCTGACATTGCCAAGTCATTACCAGATGTGCAAAATCAGGGCATGGTTTTGCCAATGGCAATGTTGTTTATGACGGCGTTTGGCATCAAAGCGGCCATGTTCCCGCTTTACTTCTGGCTGCCAGCGTCTTATCACACGCCCCCGCCTGTCATCAGCGCAATTTTTGCCGGGTTGCTTACAAAAGTTGGGATTTACACCCTCACCCGTGCTTTCACACTGATGTTCATCCTGCATGTGGAATTCACACACACGCTTTTATTGGTCATGAGCGGCTTCACCATGTTCTTTGGTGTACTCGGGGCTGTCGCGCAAAACGAAATTCGCCGCATCCTTTCGTTCCATAGTATCAGTCAGATTGGCTACATGATGATGGGACTTGGCTTGTACTCAGTAATGGGCTTAGCTGGCGCGATTATTTACATGGTGCACCACAGCTTGGTCAAGGCCAACCTGTTCCTCATCAGCGGCGTGATTGAGCACATGACTGGCACTGACTCACTCAAGAAAATTGGCGGATATTACAAAAACTATCCATTCTTAGCCATCTTGTTCGCGCTGTCTGCATTCGCGTTGGCGGGTATCCCGCCGCTGTCTGGTTTCTGGGCAAAGTTCGCTGTGGTGCGGGCTGGGTTAGAGCTCGAAAGTCTGTGGATTGTGGGCGTTGCCTTAGTAGTGGGCTTACTCACCACCTTCTCGATGACAAAAATCTGGGCCAAAGGATTTTGGAAACCAACGCCTGAAAAATATGCACACTTAGTAGATGCAAGCGCACGCGGCCCAGTCAGCATGATTGCGCCTATCATTGGACTAGTTGTCATTACATTGGCTATGGGCATCTTCTTCGAACCAATTTATACAGTCGCTGAAGTTGCCGCCGAGCAATTGCTTGATCCTTCAGCCTATATTTCGGCGGTCAATCCACAAGATTTCACCGCATTGGGAGGCCACGAATAAAATGACTGGGGTCTTCTACACATTCTTCTTAGCCATTGTCTGGCTATTAGTCTCAGGCGAATTCTCAGCGGCCAATATCTTGACTGGCCTTGCAGTTGGCTTTGGCACCGTCTTGTTTAGTCAACAAGTCTTCCGCGACTTCCCCAAACGCAGTATTCCATTCTTTTTTCAACGGGTTTTCGAAATCACGCGTTTTGTTGGATATGTCTTGTGGGAAATTCTAGTTTCAAATTTACGCGTGGCAGCAACCGTCTTAGGCTTCCGTAAGGTTCGCCCTGCTGTTGTTTATCTAGACTTAGAAGGTCTCAATGATATGCAAACGCTTATTTTGGCTAACGTTATTACATTGACACCCGGCACCCTTTCCATTGAAGCGGATCCAGATGGCAACGGTCTTTACGTACATGTCATGGAAGTAGATGATATTGATGCGTTCAAAAACGAAATTGAAGACGGCTTTATCCGCCGCATTCGGAGGTTAGGATGAGTTTTGAAGTCATCATGCTTTGGGCTTGCGCCTTCTTCTGTACAATCGGGTTTGTCGCTACCTTTGCGCGTTTTCTCATTGGGCCGTCACTTGCGGACCGCGTCGTATCGCTAGATTTGCTTACCACCATTGGGATTGCAATCATCGCGATTTACGCTATCCGCACGCGTGAACCGGTCATGATTGATGTGGCGCTGATTATTGGGATTATTTCTTTCTTAGGCACAATTGCATTTGCTTACTACATCCAAAGGAGCACAACCGATGACCACAGCTAGTCTCGTCTTAATGCTAATCGGTTCAATTTGGATCTGTCTTGCAGGCTTAGGTGTCTTGCGCATGGAAGATGTTTTCCTACGCATGTCTGCCTCCACTAAGGCGGCGACGCTTGGCGTTACCACCTTGTTACTAGGCAGCGCCTTATTCTTTGGTGAACTGGCCCTTGTCTTACGCGCCGTCATCGCAATTTTATTTCTCTATGTAACAGCACCCGTTGCAGCGCATATGATTGGTAAAGCTGCATTCATGAAAGACGTTGATCTGTCTGAAAAGACAATCCAAAACGATCTGCAAGACTATCAAGAGTGGTATCGCAAAAAGTAGCCGAGTGACGAGTGATACAATCAGCACATGATTGCGAATAGCTGTTTATGCATTGAAAAAATGAAGGCATACCGCATTACAAAACATTGATTTTCAAAGAATAGCGCGAGCATTGACTTGCGCTGTTTTTATTTCAGGACAAGACATCGTCCTCAACTTACGTATACATCCTCATGAAAGCCGTTTACTACGAAAACTATCAATCTGATATCACCATCAACACTGTGCCTGATCCAACGCCAACTAATGATGGCATCGTGATCAAAGTTGAAGCGACTGGCCTCTGTCGTAGTGACTGGCACGGCTGGATGGGCCACGACCCTGACATTACCTTGCCGCATGTGCCGGGGCATGAATTAGCCGGCACCGTGGTTGCAGTTGGCAAAGATGTCACACGCTTCAAAGGTGGTGAACGGGTTACCGTCCCATTTGTGGGCGGTTGCGGCAATTGTGGCGAATGTCACTCTGGTAACCAGCAGGTGTGTGTGCGGCAATTCCAGCCAGGATTTACCCACTGGGGCTCTTTTGCAGAGTATGTTGCAATCAATTACGCAGATCTGAACGTCGTAGACTTGCCAGAAGAAATTGACTTTGTTACCGCCGCCAGCTTAGGCTGTCGTTTTGTAACGTCATTCCGCGGCGTGGTGGATCAAGGCAAAGTCTCCGCTGGACAATGGGTCGCTGTGCATGGCTGCGGCGGCGTAGGGCTGTCTGCCATCATGATTGCAAAATCACTCGGCGCGAATGTTCTGGCTGTGGACATCAAAGAAGATAAGCTTGAATTCGCCAAGTCGATTGGAGCAGACCTTACCCTCAATGCATTAGACACACCGCGCGTCTCAAGCGCAGTCAAAAAGATGACGAAAGGCGGCGTCCACGTCTCGGTCGATGCACTCGGCAGCGCAACGACCTGCTTCAACTCTGTCGCCAACCTGCGCCGACGCGGGAAGCATATTCAAATTGGCTTGTTACTTGGGGATGAACTGCATCCACCGATTCCAATGGAGCGCGTCATTGCTCACGAACTCGAAATCTACGGCAGTCATGGCATGCAAGCCCACCGCTACCCTGCGATGTTGCAAATGATCCAGTCTGGGCAACTACA
>JAHDBS010000090.1 GCA_020630225.1 Anaerolineales bacterium
TTGACAAAGATATGGTCGCTAGACCATTCATATTCTGTTCCTTCACCGATGCCAACAATTTTGTGTTTCATTATGTATCCTTGATCATTTTCCAAAGTGTCCAGACCGCAAGCGCTTGCGGAATGGTGAATAGTGCGATGAATGATAGCCCAGCCATCATTGCTCTTGCTAAGCAAGAATTTAGCATGTCGCCAAAGTCGACAATAAACCTTAGCAAAAATCCGGCAAATAGGAGTGACGGATTTTTACCGAATGGTGCCACAAGTCAGACTGCAAATATGGCAATGTTGCAACCGCCAGTAAATCAACTAAGGTCACCGGCGACACTGGGGTTGGAATTCACGTAGAACATAATCCCAAAACCAAGTGTGGCAATTGCGTTTACCCATCCATAATAGATGAGCCAACGTGGGATTGATGTTATGTCAGCATGATTGTCCAAAAATGTGGGTCAACAGAGGAGAAGACAATGTTGATACAACAGTGCTGCTGACCCACCTAATATGCTTATGGTTGAATGTTGTAGACGGTGTTGGTCATGGTTTCCATATTTGGGAATGACATGAAGGTTTCAATTCCTGGTGCTTCCATAAACTTCGCAATTGAGGCTTCAGCGTCGGCTGCACTTTCCCAGTGCACCACAATGATCCATTCACCGTCTTCCGTTACACCTAGCGTGCGGCCAAGGTACCCCGGTTGTTTGATGATGTGGTCTTCACGCATTGCGTCATTGGCTGCAATCCAGCCTTCAACATCTGCACCATCTTGTAAGTTGACTGTGATCACTTCGGCCACACCGGCGTTTGAATAAGTCGTCTGACCGTCACTTGCTGACACCACTTCATATTGTTTGATGACCATCGTGTCACCATTGAAGTTGCTCATAAATGCGTCCAAACCATTCGCTTCGCCAAAGCCCGCAATAGATGCGTCGCTGTCTGCTTTGCTGTCCCAATGTACGACCAGTCGAATTTGGCCTGCATCGCTAACGGCAGTCTCGCGGGCGCGATAGCCGGGTTGTTGTGAGGCATATTCATCCTCAATGACTTGGTTGGCTGGCAAAAAGACATCCATTGTTGCATCCTCAGCCATATCAACAGTAATTACTTCAATCAGTCCCATACTGGTGTCTCCTTCGTTTTCTGGGAATAGGAACGGCAGTACAAAGTCGATCGCAGCGTCCATGCCCAAGTCTGGGAACGCTTCCATTAGGCCACCTTTGAACTCGTCTGCGGTGGTCGCGGTGCCCATCAGTTCGCCTGCTTTTGACAGCCAAGCGATGTTTTCGTCATACAAGCTGGCGTCGCCCGGCAGACCATGACCTGGCAACACGATAGTTTGGTCCGTGCTGTCAGCTTTCAAGTCTTCCAATGCTTGGATCCAAGTTGGTGGCATGCCCGCCATAATGAGGTGTACGCCGCTGTAGACAATATCGCCGACGAATGCAACGTCATAGTCTGGCAGCTTAGTGACCAATTGGAATTCAGCTTCAGCGTCTTTGACCAATGAGAAATCGTAAGTAACGCCGTCAATTTCTATCGTGCCCGGTTCGAGAACTTCTGGGGTGACGAACATGCTGGCAATCGCGTCGCCAAATTGGGCTTGTTTTTCATCAATTTCAGCTTGACCAACTTCCGCAATCAGCGCGGCGGTTTGTTCTAGAGCAAAGACTGGGACGTCAGCGAAGGCTTCACTGCCTAAGAAGTGATCTGGGTGTTCGTGCGTAATGAGCACACGTTCGATTGGCTTGCCTAAGCTGTCTGCGTAGGCACGGAAGTCCATTGCGTTTGGTAGCAAGAATTGCGTATCGATCACAACAAGGTTGTTAGCAGATTCGATGATGTAGGTGCTGTTTGCAAAGACCTGTTCTGGTGCGGTTGCGACATGTACCGTGACGTCACCTAAGTTGTAAATGGTGAGTTGTAAACCACTGTCGCGCGTCATGGTCTCTACTGTGCGTTCGACTGGTGCTTCGGCTTCGGTGCTTGTGTCTTCTGCAGCTTCTTCTGGAACTGCAGTTGGGTCGACGTTGGCTTCAGTTGGCTCTGCGGCTGGGGTGGTTGGCGCGCATGCTGCAAATAACAGCAGGCTTAGAATACTTAGTAAAAATATTGGAAACTTCAGATGCTTCATTAGTGAAATCCTCTTCTTCATTGAGAACGATATTGTTGGATTGGGTACCCATACCGACCAACTCTATTCAAGAATTAGTTGCCAATATACTAGGGCGAAGCCTCAAATGAATCTGGGACTTTCAGATATTGTTTTGGTACTTTTTTTTGAAAAGCGTGAAAAAAGAGAAGGTTGAGTAGAAATCGATGGTACAACCTCAGTAGAGACTCTTGGAGATTGTTATGAGCTTGAACACACAAATTTCGGTTGCTAAACAAGACATCCCTTTGCATACGTTTCGCATGGGAATTGACACCACACGTGCAGATATTCCAATTGAATGCCTAAGCTTTAGTGCGGCGCCAGCGCTTGCGCAGGCAACATATCCGCATCGCCATGATTTTTATGAAGTGTTGTACATCACCGGCGGCGCTGGCACACACTACATCGATTTCAATGCCTATGAAATTAAGCCAAATACGTTTTATTTCATCTCACCGGGGCAGGTGCATTATTGGGAAACGACTGTGCCAATTGAAGGCGAGATTCTGGTATTCACCAGCGATTTTCTACTCCTTGCTCCGTCAGACTATATGGTGCTGCATGAGCTTTCCTTTTTCCATACGGTTGAAGGGAAACCAACCTTGACTGTCGGCGAAGCCGATCATGCGCATATACAAGCGTTATTTCAATCTTTGGCAGCAGAATTTAGATCAAACAAATTTCGTACCTCGTCGGTCTTGCGCGCTTATCTCCATATTTTGCTGATTCATATTCAACGTATTTGTGCCCAACAAGACGATGCTTCAGATAGCCCTGCTGACAACGCAGCCCAGTCGCTTACTCGTCAGTTCAAACAATTGGTGGCGCAACCTGCTAATTTGGGACAGTCGGTCAATGACTATGCCAGTCAACTAAGCGTGTCTGTCAATCATTTGAATAAGATTATTAAGACCACTACGGGCTACACGCCCGGTCAACTCATTCGCCAAGAAGTAGTCTTAGAGGCAAAACGTTTGTTTCGGCATACAGAGCTGAACGCGACTGAAATTGCCTTTCGGCTCGGCTTTACGGATCCGTCTTATTTTGGGCGTTATTTCAAGCGTGAAGTGGGGGTTAGTCCGGGGCAATTTCGGCAGGCATTTGCCTAAAGCGCAATTTGTCCTCATCCGCAGCAGGATGGTATAGAATTGAAACAAGTGATCTAATTCACAACGGAGGACCTCAACATGACCACTACTGCTGCTGACTTGCTGCCAAAGCTAGATGTAGACCAAATGAAAATGGGCGATCTTAAAAAGATTGCCAAAGAGATCAAGCGTGATCATCCGCTTGCGCTAGAGTTGTGGGCGAGCGAACTGTTCTATGCCCGGATGCTCTCTGTGCTGATTATGGATAAAAATCAGCTGACACAACCTGTTCTAGATCAATTGATGACTGACTTACAAGTGCATGATCTGGATCAGCGCGTACAGATTGTGGACTGGTTGATGGCTAATCAACTGATGAAGTCGAAGAAAACGTTGGCTTTGCTTGAAAGTTGGCAACATGCAGATGAGCCACTACAGCGTCGTTTGTTCTGGTATCACCAAGGACGTCTGCGCTGGCTGGGCAAAATCCCAGTAGACAATGCTGCTGAGCTGTTGGCTGCGCTGGAAACCGGTTTGGAAACTGCTGAACCCGAAGTGCAGTGGGCCATGAATTTCACTGCAGGGCACATTGGCGTCCATGATGTAGCGTACCGTGACCAATGCATTGCATTGGGAGAGCGCATCGGCCTTTACAAAGGGAAGTTTGTGCACCGTGGCTGTACGCCAGAGTACCTACCAGAATTTATTCGCATTGAAGCGGAAAAAGCTGGGAAATAGCGCTTTCTATCAAATAATCAATCCATGCCTATCAAATTCCTAAAAACCTTGACCACGACTGCGATTGTGCTTCATTTTATTGGTAATTTGTGGCATGGTGCTGCTCACACAACCCTAGAGATAGGGCTACCACTGTACAAGAATGCATTCATTGTTGTCGCCATTCTCATCATGCCGCTTGTGGGTGGGGCGCTTTTGTGGACGAAATCCGCGCTTTTGGGCAGTTGGTTAGCCGCAACTGGGTTGCTCGGTTCGGTATTATTCAGTGTGTATCATCACTATGTACTGATCTCGATTGATAACGTTGACCATTTACCGGCGGGGCCTGCTGCTGCGCATGCGCATTTTTCGAATAGTGCGGCCTTCATTGCTCTCGCGGCAGTTGCGGGTGCAGTCCTCGCTTTTTATACCGCTGGCAGACTGACAAAGTAAGCTGACGTGATTGTCTTTACTTTGTTGCGCTTTGGCGGATTACGATGCAAATCGTGCATACAATTCCGGCAAAATTTGCGCCAAATTTCGATACTCTTGGGCGCAGTGTAGCGCCATTGCGTAGCCGGTTCTAGCTGGCATTAGCTTGCGTCGCATGAAGCCCGTATTGGCTAGCTTTTCCAAGAACTGACTGCCAAAGAAAGGCTCAAATTCAATGTTGTCGCCCATCCAAAAGCGACTGCGCATTTCTAACCCTTCTGATGTGCGGCGTACGACATGACACATCCGCACGACTTGTTTGGCGCGCCGCGACTCTGCACCTACTAAGCCGCAAATGATAGTTTCAACCCGGCCTGCTTCAAACAGTGTGGTGTCAAAACCAAACTCAGCTGGCGGCAGAAACCGGATTGAGATTTCGTCTTTTCCAATACCAATATCTTCAATTGGATAGTGCGTTGTGTGCCAATGGGGCAATGCTCCCTGTGTGCGCTGGTGGTCGGCTTTGTCCTTAAATCGAATGCTGTAGTGGGCTTCAGGAAACCAAATCCGATAGCGCAACGATTCTTTTGGATGCCAGTCAAACCACCAGTTGAGCATGTCTTTGGTGACTCCGGGTAGTGGGGTCTTCATCGCGACAAAGAAGCTACCGTCTGGCTTCCGACAGTGCCCAATTTCCATCGCTAAATCGCCCGGCAAAAGCAAGTCGTTTAAGTTCTCAAACGCCAAGGCGTCTTGTGAACGGTGAACTTTATTGACCTGATCCGTCACCGCTTGCGGGATTGGGGCTGGCGCACGATCGTAAAAATCTGCGTAAGGAAGCTGTTTTTCTGCGGCAGTAAGTGGAATGCGGGGCATGTTTGGTCTAGCGTTTTTGATTGAATCCAATGGATGGTAAGGTTTCAGTCCCTATAATAATGCCTAGCCAAAAGACAAACAAAATATATGAATGTTTGTCTTAGCAATCGGTCAATCCGACCTTTCTTCTCGTGATACAGCAACTAAATCCTCAGCAATCTAATCACGCCAACGCTATTCATCGCGTTCTGATGGCGGCTTATCGGGTCGAAGCCGATTTGTTGCAGCTAGAAGACTTTCCGCCTTTGCGCCGCACCATTGCTGATATTCAAGCATCAGGCTCTGAGTTTATAGGTTTTGTTGTCAACGGGCAGATCCAAGGTGTGGTGGAATTAGAGCATGAAGGCGGTATGTGCATAAACATCGCCAGTTTGGTAGTGGCACCAGCAGTATTTCGACAGGGGATCGGAGCAGCGCTCATCGCGCATGTACTGGACGCTTATCCCGCCAATCTGCTAACAGTTTCAACTGCGCTAAAAAATGTGCCTGCAGTGCGGTTGTATGAGAAATTTGGGTTTCAAGACCAAGCATACTGGACAACACCAGATGGCGTAGCAATGGTCACGTTTCGGTGGCATTAGCCTGGCTGACTGCTATATGCATCCTTAATCAAGGCCAACTGCATGTTGTGTAGCAGTGTCGCGAACTCCTGCGCTGAATAGGCAGTGCGCGACAGAATCCACCAGTCGAGCATTGCAAATTGCGCGTTCACAATGTAACGCACTAGAACATCCAATGGCATTTTCGGTTCCACTGCTGGAAATGCTTGTTGAATGGACGTTGACAAATTCTCCATCGCCCGTTGATGCACATTACGCATAATAATGTCGGCATCCCGCGCTTGTGTGAATGCTTCAAACACCGGCTTCGCATCCACGACTTGGGTGAGAAATTCCACCATCGCCGCCTGTGGTTGGTCCCCTAACAATTCTTCTGGACTCAAAATCCCCAACTGCATCCGCTGCACAAAGTCGTCATGATGATCTAACAGCAGGTCGTCTTTGCCTTGATAGTGCAAGTAAAACGTCGAACGCCCAACGTTGGCACGCTCGGTGATGTCTTCAATTGTGACCGCGTCATAGCCCTTTTCAAACACCAACGCAATCAGGGCCTGATTTAGCAACGCACGCGTCCGCTGCACGCGACGGTCAAGTTTTGGTTCACTCATGCTCCTAGTTTAGCAAGCCTTGATCCGCACGTTTCTGGACAATCTGCTGCATTTGTCCAGAAGTGTACGTTTGACGGAGGTTGCGTAGTGCTTTCTAGGCTGTGGTTGCCTATGCTCTGACTATCGACGAACTCAAAGCCGACAGAAATAAGAGCCAGTGGTTCTCTGTCTTTTTCTTTATCACAGGAGCATACGCATGAAACATCACCAGCGCGCGTTTTGGCGCACTCATTTTGCAATTCTCACGCTTGCCGCATTTTTCATTGGGCTTGGGATTATTTTGCTCAGTCAGCAAACCTCACTAATTGTGTTAGGCATCACAGGGTTGTTGATTGCGCATGTTGTGGCCTTTGGCAGCCTATTTTTGTTTGGCGGCGGCTGGATTGCCAGCAAATTCCGTGCGCACAGCGCCCAACCAGTAGAGGTGGAAGATGTATAAATTATTTCAGACTCATGCAGACGACCCAACGTTGCACCGTACGGGAAGTGACACGCCATATTTGATTGATTTGCAGCGTGTCACCAAGCAATATTCCACGCCAGCGGGCACCTTCACGGCGATCAATGAGATTGATCTACAAGTTGAAGCGGGCGAATTTGTTGCGATTACTGGCAAGTCTGGCAGCGGCAAGTCTACGCTGCTGAATATGGTCACCGCCATCGATACGCCAACGTCTGGCGCAATTTTTGTGGATGGTGTTCCCGTACACACCCTAAGTCAAAACAAAAGCGCCATTTGGCGTGGCACCAACATTGGCTTGGTCTTTCAATTTTTTCAACTGCTGCCAACGCTCAGCGTCGTGGAAAACGTGATGCTGCCAATGGATTTTTGCAATACGTATCCAACCCGTGAACGGCGCGAACGCGCGCTCATGCTGCTAGAGCGGGTCGGCGTGTTAGATCAAGCCGATAAGGTGCCAACGTTGCTGTCTGGTGGGCAACAGCAGCGCGTGGCGATTGCCCGCGCGCTTGCGAATAATCCGCCAGTTGTGGTTGCAGACGAACCGACGGGCAATTTGGACTCGCAAATGGCAGACGCTACGCTATCGCTATTTCAAGAGCTAGCGGCGGGCGGCCAAACCATCTTGATGGTCACCCATGAACGTACCGTCACAGACTGGGTGTCCCGCACCGTCACCTTGTCAGACGGCCTTGTCGTTGCCGATTCACTCATCACTGATCGGGTGCCGCGTGAGGTGTCCTATGTTTAGTAGGTTGCGCTTGCGCAAGGTCTGGGCTGACCTGTGGGTCAATGAGCTGCGCAGCTTCATGGCCGTCTTAGCAATTGCGATTGGCCTGTTTGGGGTTGGTTCAATTTTGAGCGCTTACGCGATTTTGAACCGTGAGATCGATGCCAATTTTATGCAGACCACGCCCGCATCGATCCGGCTCTATATCGACAATGCCGATTCGCGGTTGGCAGACACGTTAGTGGCGCTGCCAGAAATTGCGGCAGTTGAATTGCGTCGCAAGCTGCAGCCGCGAATGCAGCTTGACGATGAAAATTGGCTGCCGATGGTGTTGTTTGTGGTTGATGACTTTGAGGCTATGCAACTGGCAACATTCACGTCCGAGGTTGGTAACTGGCCGCCAGCCGCCGGTGAAATGCTATTAGAGCGCTCTTCCGTCAACATACAGAACGTTGCCCTTGGCGACACAGTGACAGTACAACTGCCAGACGGTGTCCAAACTGCGCTGACGTTCAGCGGCATTGTGCATGATCCTGCGCAGTCGCCCGGCTGGCAAGAAAGCCGCGAGTATGGCTACATCACGGGTGAGACGCTGGCATTGCTCGGTGAGGGCATGCGCTTCAATGAAGTTCATCTGTTGGTGACGGGCGACGTGCTGAACGAAGACCGCAATCGGGAAATTGCCCAGCAGGTGCGAGCCGTTGTTGAAGACAGTGGCTATACCGTGTCGGCGCTGGTTGTGCCTACACCCGGACGCCATCCTCATACGGATCAAATGGATTCGTTACTGTTTCTTATTCAAGCGTTTGGCTGGCTGGCACTCTTGCTGAGTGGGGTGCTGGTGGCAACAATTGTCAGCGCACTTATTAAGCAGCAAACGCGCCAAATTGGCGCGATGAAAGCCATTGGCGGGCGCGGTTCGCAAGTCGCAGCCGGGTACTTAGCCATGGTGTTATTGCTAGGTGTTGTTGCGCTGTTGTTGAGTGTGCCGCTGTCTGTCTCGGCAGGCAATGGCATTGCTAATTTCACAGCGACGCTGCTCAATTTTGACATCACTGACAATTCAATCCCGAGCTGGGTCTTTGCTGTGCAAATCATTGTGGGCCTCACTGTACCGCTACTCGCCGCAATTATTCCCATCTATGTTGGAACAAAGGTTAGCGTGCGGGCTGCCTTAGGTGACTTCAACGTTGGCCGCGGCCAATTTGGCACGAGCGCCATCGATCGGCTCATTATGCGCACCAAAGGTGTGCAGCGTCCCATTTTATTAGCCATTCGCAATACATTCCGGCGGCGATTGCGTCTTAGCCTGATTGTGCTCATTTTGGCAATTGGTGGCGCAACTTTTGTAAGTGCCATCAATGTCAATCAGTCGTGGCGCAACACGATTGCGAAGGCATTTGAGTCGCGTGATTTCGACTTTGACCTTGATCTCAGTGCGCCATACCCCACAGCACAGGTAGAAGCCGCGCTGGCCAACATCCCGGAAATTACGGAGATTGAAACATGGAACAGCGCCATTGTGGCTGAAGCATTAGCAGATGGAACAGATGGGATGCGGTTCAATTTGTCTGCCGTCCCTCCTGAGACTGACCTGATCAACTATCCACTGATAGCCGGGCGCTGGTTGGAGCCAGATGACACCAATGCTTTGGTGATCAACCACAACATGTATTACGACGATCATTCGGACATTGCGGTAGGTGACACTGTTGAACTGCGCTTCAATGGCGTGCCCGTAACGTGGGAAGTGGTGGGCGTGATTCTTGAAGTTGGGACGCCGCGTCGTGGGCTAGGCAATCCTGCCTCGGCCTATGTCAGCTTGCCGGCTTTCAACGACTTGACGGGTCAGGCAGAGACAACCACAACGGTGCGCATCAAAACTAAGCAACGGGACGCTGCTTATCTCGCAGCATTGCAACCCGTGATTGATGATGCCTTGGTTGCGGCTGAGATCAATGTCAAAGCGCTTGAGGCTGGAGCCACGCGGCGCGTGATTTTGGAAAATCATTTGGTTGTGATTGTTGCGTTCCTGATGCTGATGGCGGTGCTGATTGCTGCGGTCGGGGCGCTTGCCTTAGCAGCGATGGTTAGCATCAATGTGATGGAACGGGCGCGTGAGATTGGCATGATGCGCTCCGTTGGGGCGTCTACTGCCGTCATCTATCAGGTGGTGATGGTTGAGGCGTTAGTGATTGGGCTGCTTAGCTGGCTAGTGTCTGGGGTGTTGGCGCGTCCGCTAAGTGTCTTGCTTGGCAACGTCGCTGGGCAGATTTTCATTCGCGCTGACCTTAACCACGTCTTTTCCAAACCGACTTTGCTGGTTTGGTTGCTCATTATTGTGTTGGTCAGCTTAGCGGCCAGCATATTTCCAGCCCGCAGCGCGGCGCAACTCTCCGTGCGTGAAGTGCTGGCTTACGAATAAGAGGTGTTCTGATGAACTCAAAAATGCGTGCGAGACTAATCGTGCTGGTAATTCTGATCGGTGTAATTGTGTTGGGCTATTGGCTGGGACCTATGGTGCTTGATCTGTTCCTAGAAATGCATGGGATTGGAACGACTTAGTGGCAGATAGGCATCAACCTAAGCAATTCTGCTGGCTTGAGATTGCGGCTCGTCATCCTGAGTGCGTTTGCGCTGTGAAAAAGTGTCCCAAAACAACGCGCACGAGGGATCAGGCTTCGATATTTCAGTAACTTTGGTTTTGAAAACGCAAAGACCGATCCTAGCGGCTTCGCCATACCTGCGCACAGGATGACGAATTCTGAGGTTAGGACCGAATCAGAGCCCTTAGCTTGATGCGCATGTGCCACCCCGCAGAGTGGCACTACAAAACTATCGGGGCCAACGGCAACATTCGGTCACATAAATGTTGCCCATTTCAGTAATGCTTGGCGCTAATTTGTTAAACTACCTGCTAGCGCATTCAACGCTCTCATCCGCTCCTATGCAACCACTGCACCGTAATCTCAATTTTGCCTTACTTTGGATCAGTCAAATGCTGGCAGGTCTCGCCGATGTCTTCTATGAAGTTGCGGTGATGGTCACAATTTTTGAGCGTACGGGGTCAGCACTGCTAACAGCGGGGGTGACGGTGGCCCGCGCGTTACCTCCGTTTTTGTTTAGTCCGTTTGCAGGTGTCTTGGTCGACCGTTACCCGCGCCGGACGGTGATGATTGTGATGACGATTTTCAAAGCAGGTGTTGTCGCAACGTTGCTATTGTTTGCCAACGATGACAACTTAAACGTCTTTGGAATTTATTTAGTCGCAGCGGGATTGGCAACAGCGTCAACGTTTTATATGCCAGCTCGCCAAGCATTGATTCCTTCGCTGGTGTCTCAAAGCAACTTGGTTACCGCCAACAGTTACATGATGGCGATCTTCCCCGCCACCTTTGCGATTGGGTTTATTGTGGGGGGCTACTTGCTGGGTGTTACGGAACTCAGCACTATCGTGTGGCTGATGTTAGCGCTGCTAATCTTGTCTGCCGGATTGATCTTCCCGATTCGACCAGACACACCGCATACGGCTAAAGATGCTGATGACGAAGGTGAAACCGTGCTTGGGTCTGTCAAAGCTGGTGTGGCCTACGTGCGTGAGCACGCCATTGCGCGTCCGCTAGTTGTGATGGAGTTCCTAGAGCATATTCCGCATGGCATTTGGACCTCGGCAATGCTGCTGGTCTTTGTGCAAGAAGCGATTGGCGGTGGATCTGTTGAGTGGGGGCAGCAAAATGCGGCGTTCTTTGTTGCGATGTTTGTTGGCTCAGTGATTGGGGCGGGCGCGTCTAAGTTTATTGCCAAGCAGCCGGGCAAAATTATCATTGTGAATGCACTCTTCTCCTGTGTGTTGACCATTGCGTACAGTCTGAGCGCCAATAACCTGATGGCGGTGATCTTGGCCTTTGCGTTTGGCATTCCAATGGCCCTGCGCGATGTTGCGCAAGATTCATTGCTGCAAACCACAGTAGAGAGCGGCGTGCTCGGGCGTGTTTACGCCTTCCGCGAAATGGGGCGCAACATCTTGTTTATGCTGTCGGGCCTCTTTTTTGCGTGGTTAGCAGGCTATGTCGATGTGCGCACGATTTATCTGATTGGCGGCATTCTGTATGCTGGCACTGCGTTGTATGCAGCGTCTAGCCGCGCACTGCGGCAGAGCAAAATCGAAGCATCGGCTTAATCGCCTACCCTAACTTGAGTTCTGGAGATCGCCTGTTTCAGAGGTTAGGTTACTTACCATTCGCGTCAATTCGTTTTATTCGCTAAATTCGCGTCCCAAAACCATCATGTGTAACCCAAAGGATTTGCACCTTACCCAGACCTGAATTTAATTCAACAGTTGCAAAAATTGCCAAAGCTTTCGATAGCTCCCACTCACGCGAAGTTCCCTGCGTAACAAGGCCTTAAGCGGTTTACGCAGTCTTGCCCCAATTTCTTTCCACACTTGCTCGGTTGTATGCAAAGTTGCCACGGTGTCATCGTCTAACCTTTCAGAGATTTCAAGCACACCATGCCGTGCATGCGCGGTAAATACTCTACCGCTGTCTGCAAAGCGAAAGCCAATTTTTAAGTCTTTTTCAATACTTTTTGCTGGATTTAGGCGCGCTCGCATGGCTTGAAAAAACGATTCAATTGGGATTACATTTAGAAAATCTGCTGTTGGTGTAATGGTAGGGGTTTCAAATCCACTTAGCTCTTGGGCGCACATCAGATAGTAGTTGCGACCATTGGCACTGCTGTGATTCGCGCCTAATGCCACCAGCGCGCTGATGCGCCATGCCACAATATCTTCGTCGTCTGGTAGCAGTTGTAGTAACGAATCGCTTAGCTCTAAGGCCCATTGCCAATCAGCAGCTTGGATGGCCGTTTGCATTTGTACTTTCAACTCCGCTGTGCCGCCAGCTAAGGCTGCCAGACGCTGGGCACGTGCCTGTGGTGGCAATGGCTCTAACGTCGCTGGGTTGCCATCAAACCAGCCTAAATACCCGTTGAAAACACTGCGGACGGACCATGCTAACGTGCCGTAGTGCTCGCGTAAGTAACGGTGCGTTGCTAGGTGTGCAGGGAGCGTCAGGTCGGCAATAATTTCATCTGGTGTCAAGCCTTTATTCATGCCCCGTACCGTCTGGTCGTGAATAAATTGAATGCCATCGCGGTATGCTGTGACAGTGTCATAAATGTCAGCAGCCCCATGTAGCGGTTGTCCATGGGTTGGTACTAAGTGCGCTGGCCGAAGCTGCCGGATGATATCGAGACTGCGCACCCATTGCATCACATCCCGATAGGCCGTGCCGCGAATGGCATACAGGTTGGGAAATGTTTTGTATATATTGTCGCCAGAGATTAGACAATCCTTTTGGGGTAGCCAAACGTACGTCATATCATCAGCTTCACCGGGGGCATGGATGAGTTCTAAGTCAATTCCGGCAATTGTGAGTGCAACGCGGTTTGCGTACGTGTGAGTCGGTGGGAGATAGCGCAATGTGCTTTTATGATTGGTGCGAAGCCTTGGCCCAATACCCGCGTTGACCAATCCACCATCGTGTAAATGAACGCCAAACTGGCGCATACTGCGTGAGGCAATGACCGGGCGAATGATGTTGACAATTTTTTCGACCTGTCCCGCTAGCGACTCGTGCGCAATGATTTGCGTGTCCTCTGTCGCCGCAAAGACGCCAGCACCCATGATGTGATCCGTATGATTGTGCGTATAAATAAGCGCCTTGATCGGTTTATCAGTTAGGGTGCGAAATGCGCCGAGCACCTCTTTAGCCGCTTCAGTACTGCCTAACGAATCGATAATCACCAGCCCGTCTTCACCTTCTAATAAGACGCAATTGGCTAGGTCATATCCAATTGCGACGTGGACACCGTCAGTCACCTTGCGGAGCTGTGGCGTTTTGAATTCCTCCGAATGCGCGCTCAATTGAGGATGGGCAGTAATTGTTTCAAACATCGTGGACATAGTGGCGTAAACTTGGCGCTGTGCTGTTGTAACTCGATAG
>JAHDBS010000091.1:0-6758 GCA_020630225.1 Anaerolineales bacterium
GTATCAACACAATGCAAAACGCCCAGACTATGATGTCTGGGCGTTTCTATTTCTTAGACATTATGCATCCACGCCTCCATCTCGACACCTCTACGCACTCAGTACTAAAAAGAATCACCTAATTCCACCCCGTTCTTAAGTTTAGTACGAAAACCAAACAGTTTTATATCTATTAGGCAACTGAATAAATGCAGCTGCAATCTTACAATTCGTGAAATAAATTATTTACTTCCGGCTCATACGCTGTGTCTTCAGTTCAGTAACCATAAATTTAATGTACAGCGCCCCACTTGCAAGCCGGATGAAAACATCACGACGTACAAGTAGTATCGAGTATGTCCCATTTCAGGTAGAAGGGATATGGTAAGAAAAAATTGGAAACACTATGTAAAGTACTTAGTTGCTGCCGTAATTGCATGCAGCATTAGCACCGTAGCCGTATTTGCTGCGCCCGCCCCAGACTTCACGGCGACAATTGGGCTCCCACAATGCAGCAGCATTGATGCAAACCTCTCCACACTTCAACAGCCAACTCCGCGCTCTTGGGGTGACAAAGCTGAATTCACATTTGCTACAGTACCTGACAATGTTGCGGCAAGTGAATTGCTGGTGTATCAAATCGATATCAGTGGCAGCCCAGTTGCCAACGCCCAAAGTTTTGCAATTCCAGCGATTACAACCCCAACAGGCTATGGCCTATTTGACACACTCGGTGCCGATGCAACCTCAACTATCACCTATGCGATGTTGTTTCTGCATCGTGACAGTGCAGGTAATGCCGTCTGCCGCAGCGACATAAGTTATTCACAATTCCAAGGTGTCGAAACAGACGTGCTTGGAGTTCAACTCTCCTCACCAGAAATTTGCAGCACTATTGGACAGACATTTGTAACTAGCGTTACTAATCCAGAATTTCGAAGTGCTGGAGAAGCAGTTGAAGTTAGCTTCACCAATGAGAATTCAAATTCAGAAGACGGCCGACTTATTGTGCGCGATGTCAACAGCAACGCACAATTTTCTGTGCCAGCTTTTACTAACGAGACGTCTGGCTTCACCAACATTGTCAACGAAGCCTTCCCAGGCCAGCAAAATCGAACGGTTGAAGTTTTCTTTGAGCACACCACAGCCGATGGCAATCAAGTTGTCTGTCGCAGTAACTCAAAATTCATCAATTTCAGCACGCAGCAGCTACAGCAACAGCAAACACAGCAAGCAGAGCCAGAGGAACCTGAAGAAGATACAGGTGGATCAACTCCCGTATTTGTCAATTGTAAAAATGTCTTCTATTTAGATGGATCTGAAGATTTCGTAACTATTCCCGCTGGAGCAACTTTTGTCGCTGGTGACAACATCACAGGCACTAGTTGCGACGACACTATTTATGGGAACGCCAACAACAATGAATTATTAGGGCTTGGTGGCGCTGATCGAATCTTTGGCTTCGCTGGTAACGACCATATTGAAGGTGGGGATGGCAACGATTACATTGAAGGTGGAGACGAAGTCTGTGAAAACATTGATGCAGATGATGCCTGTAAAGATCTTGAACTGGGAGATGAGATTTATGGCGGTGATGGTGATGACACCATATTTGGTGGTGACGAATCCTGCGCAAATAATGAGGGCGACGCAGTCTGTGACGATACCGTATTGGGTGACAAGCTCTATGGCGAAGACGGCAATGACACTCTCTATGGTGGTAATGAAATTTGTACCAGCAATGAAGGCAATGGTGCTTGTTATTCTGTAGAACTTGGCGACACCATTGAAGGTGGCGATGGCAATGACAACATTCACGGCGGCAATGAAGAATGTGCAAACAATGTTGACGGTGATGAGTTATGCCAATCCATTGAACTTGGCGACACAATCGAAGGTGGTGACGGTAATGACACCATTAATGGTGGCAACGAAAAATGCAGTGGCAACATAGATGATGATGCCAGCGGCATTTGTGAATATGCTGAACTAGGCGATGACATACAAGGGAACGCTGGCAATGACGCCATTCAAGGTGGTAACGAAGAGTGTACTGAAAATGAAGGCGACGAATATCTTTGTGATGATGCCGAACTTGGCGACCGGATTGAAGGCGGTGATGGCAACGACAACATTGACGGTGGTAACGAAATCTGTGCCAACAACAACGTAGAGGATGAAGTCTGTGAACACACTCAGATCGGAGACCGTCTCTATGGCGAAGATGGCGAGGACACAATCAATGGTGGTAATGAAGAATGTCACACCAACGAAAGTTACGATGATTATGACCCCTGTTATTCTGCAGAGATTGGAGATTACATAGAAGGCGGCGCTGACGCAGATGAGATCAATGGCGGTGATGAATCATGTCATCACAATATAACAGATGATGAAGACGTGTGTGCTAGCACAACAATTGGAGATGAAATTTACGGTGATGATGGAAACGACATCATTAATGGCGGGGATGAATCTTGTCATAATAATCAAACTGATGAGTACAGCCCATGCGAGTCTGCCTCAATTGGCGATCAAATAGAAGGCGGTGAGGGTGACGATGAAATCAATGGTGGTAACGAATCTTGTCATTCAAATACAAGCCGCGATGATGGATCTCCATGTAATAACACTTATATTGGAGACGAAATTAATGGTGATGAAGGCAACGACGTTATTCAAGGCGGTGATGAAAGCTGTTACGGAAATGAAGGCGATTCAAATTGCGATGACAGCAACATTGGTGATTATATTAGCGGCTATGATGGCGCTGACACCATTTGGGGCGGCAACGAATCGTGCCATAGCCATACCGAGGGAGAAATCTGTGAAGACGCTTCCATTGGCGACGATATCGATGGTAACGATGAAGATGACACAATTGATGGCGGTAACGAGACCTGTTACAACAATATCGGAGAAGAGGTTTGTGAAGACGCTTCCATTGGCGACAACATAAACGGCGGCGAAGGTAACGATGTAATCACTGGCGGCAACGAGTCTTGTAATAGCAATGACGGTGAAGCTGTCTGTAAGGACACCAAAATTGGGGACATCCTCGAAGGTACCGTAGGAGATGACAATATCACAGGTGGCAATGAGGACTGTACCAACAACACTGGAGATGACACCTGCATCGAGGCAACTATTGGCGACACTATTGACGGCAGCCTAGACAATGACACCATCGACGGTGGTGATGAGGCATGTAACAACAACGATAGCAGTTGTGAAGACGCTACGGTTGGAGACTTAATCGATGGTGGAAGCGGTGATGACATGATTACTGGTGGTGACGAAGCATGTACTGGTAATGGAGCTGCTTGTTCAGCAACTCAAGTCGGCGACACTATCACTGACACCGATACCAACGACACTGACACTGTGGATGCTGAAGGCGGCACTGACACTGTAAATGTCCAAGACGGCGACACTAACGACACCGTCACAAACGCAGAAACCGTGACTAGTGACACGCCCGGTGATGCAGACAACACGAACGAATAGTTTAGCCCGCTGCTAACTTACAAATCAGAAACGCTCAGTCAATTAGGCTGGGCGTTTTTGATTCATCACCACACCAACACTCTACCTAATCTAACTTCTCAGTAAATCTTATCTCGTTAACGTTCTGATCCCGATCTATTTCTGCTTGCTCCGTATAGTTCTAGGTAACAGTCCATCACAAAATCCTACTCTGATTTTTTGGCGGGCAAGCCCTAGTCACAACATTGGAGGTGAACACGAGAGTAAATCGGTACACAGTCAATCGCACCTAAAAAGGCGCGATTGAAACATCAGTAGTAGTAATTCGCTGGCTTATAGCTCAGCATAAAAAACGGTAATTCGACGTAATTGTGACCAAGGTATTTCACAATTCGAGGAGATAAGATGCACTTTTTCACGACCCCTAAACGCGTAATGCGCGCAGTACTAGCGCTCATTGCTTGTAGTATCACAACTTTGTCTGTCTATGCGATGCCTGCACCAGACTATGCAGCAGTCACCGCACTGCCCCGATGTTCAAGTATTGGCACGCCCAACGCAACATCTTTGCCCAGCCAATTAGCATGGGGCGCAGTCCTAGAACTTTCTTTTAGCGCCCCAACCCAACCTGTTTCCAGTAGCGACCTGCTCGTCTATGAAGTAGATGCGAACGGAGCGCCAATTGCCAATAACACAACCTATAGCATTCCCGCCCTAACCACACCAACCGGCTATGGCGCGTTTGATACCACAGGCGCAGAGTTATCCCAAACCACCCGCTTCGCGACGTTATTTGTCCATAAAGACGCCGCAGGCAACAGCGTGTGTCGCAGTGACCTGAACGTGACCCAATTTCAGGGCATTAATACTGACGTACTCGGCGTACAAGTTGGTGCAACTGGCACTGAAATTTGCAGCGTCATCGGCCAAACATTTGCGACGAGTGTTGCAAACCCAGAATTCCGCACTGCTGGAGAAGCCGTTGAGATCAGCTTTTCAAATAAGAACTCACCAGCGCAAGCCGGCCAGCTCATTGTGCGCGATGTTCATACCAATCAACAATTTACGGTTCCAGCCAATGTCAACGCTAGCAATGGCTTCACAAATATTGTCAGCAACGGATTCCCTGGCGCACAAAACCGGACAGTTGAAGTCTTTTTTGAACACACTTCCAGCGATGGGAATGCGGTTGTCTGTCGCAGCAATTCAAAATTTATCAATTTCAGTGCTCCACAAACCGTGAACTTTAGTTCCGCTGCACCCGCTACCAGCCCTGGCGATCAGTCAGAAGAAGTGCCACCGACGGTCATCGTAGGAAACTGTAAGAATGTGTTCTACTTAGACGGATCAGATGCCTTTGTCTCAATTCCAGCTGGGGCAACCCATATAAGTGGTAATAACATTACGGGCTCAAGCTGTGACGATATTATCTATGGCAATGGCAATGACAACGTATTAGACGGTCTCGGCGGAGACGACACCATCTTTGGCTTTGACGGTGATGACACGATTACCGGCGGCAATGGCGATGACTACCTCTATGGCGGTGCCTCCCCATGCCTAGAAGACGACGACGCCTGTGTAGAAGAGTCAAACACTGGTAACGACACCATACACGGCGACGCTGGCAACGACACCATTTATGGTGGTAATGAAGAATGTTTGGAAACTGGTGACAGCGCCTGTAATGATGACCACATTGGAGACTCAATTGAAGGCGGCACGGGTGATGATACTATTTTTGGCGGCGATGAGACCTGTGATGACAATGGAAATAACGCTTGTAAAAGAGCTCACATTGGGGACGATATCGATGGTGGCGACGGCTTCGATGTAATTGAAGGCGGCGATGAGTCGTGCAACAGTAACGGCAATGGTTCTTGCGAAATATCTCAAATTGGTGATGACATTGCTGGTGGAGATGACGCAGATAGCATCAACGGTGGTGATGAGAGCTGCAACGATAATGGCACTAGCTCATGTGACAACGCCAATACCCACATTGGAGACAACATTAACGGTGGAGCTGGCAATGACACAATTGATGCCGGCAATGAATCCTGTAATGATAATGGCGGCCGTAGCTGTGACGAAGGCGCACACATCGGCGATGACATCGAAGGCGGTGCAGGCAATGACACAGTTAATGGCGGGAACGAAGAATGTACTGGTAATGAGGGCGACGGACGCAATAGGAGCTGTGATGAAGGCGTAAAAATCGGTGATATCATCTCAGACGCCTCTCCTAGTGATGAAGACACAATTGACGCCGGCGGCGGCAACGACAGCGTAGACGTCGCTGACGACGACACCAACGACACCGTGACAAATGCAGAAGACGTGACGAGCGACGCTGGTGACACCACAGACGAATAGCACTTGCTAACGTGTTACCAAAGAAAAACGCTCACCCCACGCGGGTTGGGCGTTTTTGATTCATCAATACAATCGCGCTCTAAAATGCGCGCATGCTAAAGTCCAATCGTTTGTTATTATTTTTAGTCGTTTGTTTATGCGGCACGACACTGCTAGGACTAGGCGCTGCCTATTCGCAATATCGGTTGCTCAATGTCTATTACAAAGACCTAAATGATGTGCGGCTCAATCCGCTGGGCGTGCGATATCACCCTTGGAAATCGGAGCTAATTGAAAGCGACAAGCCCGTTGTTGTGTTTTATGGCGACTCGCGAGCATTTCAATGGACAACACCTTCAGGGTTAGCGGAATTTGCCACGGTTTACAACCGTGGGGTCGGGTCTGAAACCAGCGTGCAAAGCAAAGAACGTTTTGCATACCATGTGCCACAGCTACAGCCAGACGTAATTGTGTTGCAAATTGGAATCAATGATTTGAAGACCCTGCCACTATTTCCAGACGCACAAGACGTCATCATTCAGAACACAAAGAACAACATCGACACGCTGATTGAAAAAGCACAGGCTGAAGGCGCACACGTTGTACTGACCACCATATTTCCAGTCGCAGAGGTGCCGTTAAGTCGGCGGTTGGTATGGTCAAAAGACATTGAGACTGCCATTGCAGACGTCAATGCGCACATTGCAGCAAAGCAAAGCATGGACACTGTCAGCGTGTTAGAGACTGTTCAAATACTGACCAATGGGAGTTCTAAAGTAGACCCAAGCTACAGTGTCGATCTACTGCATCTCAATGCGGCGGGGTATGCAGCACTCAACACCGAGTTGATGCCACTATTGGAAGCACTACTGTCAGGCGGATAACGGCAACAGCGCTTCCGCTAATGCCACCCACTCTGCTATCGCCAATGTCTCGGG
>JAHDBS010000091.1:6858-13600 GCA_020630225.1 Anaerolineales bacterium
ACTCTCTAACAAGTGCCGAATAATAGGTGCTGTCACATAGTACGGAATGTTTGCCACGCACTTATATGTGTCACTGGCTGGAAACAGTTCAGAAATAGACTGATCCAAAATATCGCCGTGAACAACCTTGGCATTGTCAAAAGGCGTGAGCGTTTCTTCTAAAACAGGCAGCAAGCGTTGGTCCAATTCAACAGCGACAACCTGTCGGGAGACCTCAGCGAGAAAGCGTGTCAAACTACCAGCGCCCGGGCCAACCTCCAGCACAACATCCTCGCCTGACAATTCAGCGGCTGCAACAATTCGCTCAAGCTGATTGCGATCAATCATAAAGTTTTGCCCAAGGCTTTTCTTGAGCTGCACATTATGACGCCCTAACAATGGCTTCAATGTGGCTAGTGGTAGAAATGGATCTGTCATGATTATCGAATTATCCAAACAATTTGATCAGCAGGTGGCACAGGGGTCAAGATATACACATCCACATACGCACGCCAACTAACCCAATCATGGTCTTCGTAGCCAAGATCGACCCACTTGCCTTTGATGCCACCGCCTGTGTCAGACGCTTTTGCAAAGCCATAGCCTTCAATATAAAGCAATGTTCCCAATGGAATCACTGACGGATCTACAGCGACAAGCCCTTTGACAAGCTTCTCACCAGAGCGGGTAATGCCATACCAAGGCGCATCGACTGGTGTACCAGCCCGCGATGGGGAATAAGACGTGGCATACATATTGATCTTGCGCCAATACTCAATGGGACCGTCTGGGGTCACCTCGGTTTGAACCACAACATTTGTACCATAGCCAATAATTTGCGGGATTGGCTGTTGCGTTATCCATTCTCCAGTTAGTTCACGCGCCACTTCAGCGCCGTTCTCTGTCCGGACTTTTATTTGACGGGTCCGCCACCCTAGCTGACCCGCTTGCGTGATATTAGTTGTATCCAGTGCCAGTTCGGGGTCTGGTTGCGAAAGCGTTTCGAACGATATTGGATCAGACTCCGTCACGACTGACTCAGTGACACGCACAATTTCAATCGTGTCCCCTGCCAATTCGGTGACATGCGGAATTGCATAGTCCATGGCTGTCAAATGAATATTTGCTTCAGCTAAGATAGCCCCAACCCGCGTTTGTGAAGTAGACACACTAAGCTCTTCGCCGTCAACAAACACTGTCACGCGATCTGCTGGTTGCACCTCAATTTTCATTCCGGGCGCTAGCTGTACAGCACGGTCTGGAAAAATCGTATCCTGGTCAGAAATAGCAATCCCAGACTGCGCAATAACGTCAGCGACCGTCTCAGCAGCAGTAGATAACGTAAGCACATCTGCGCCATATGCCACCGTGATAGTCTTTGCCCGCTTGATCTCAATCACAGCTGGTGTCTCTGCCAAGGGCGTATCAAGCGCAACGGCTGCAAGCTGAACACCATCAACAAACACCAAGTCATCTGCACCAACTTGAAAATCGACAGCTGTAATAAAGTCTGCAACAGTTTCAGCGGTTTCAATGGGCACCACTTCTGTTACTAAGCCTGACCGGATCTGAACGCCATCTTCTGTCATGGTCGTCACTGTTGTGTCAGTGGCGCTACACGCAACTAACCAAACAGGCAGGCTAACAATCAGTAAAAGTTTGCTGAGCTTGAAGAAAACGTTGGGAGAGGTCAACCTAGGTCGCATAATAAAAAAGGCACGCATTACTGCGTGCCTATCATAATTCCCACGATGACTTGGCTCCAGTTCGGCTACCCTGCAACACCCCGACGGATCTCCGTACCGTTGCTGCATTCCTGCCCTGGCGGGGTTCCGAAGGCGTCGGCCGTGCAGGACCAAACCTTCAACACCAAAGCCATCGCAACAGAATCATACCATTGTCAGCGCTCGAAAAAAAGTAAACAAAGTGTAAAAATAAAAAGGCACATCTTTTGATGTGCCTTGATTGCGGAGAGGGAGGGATTCGAACCCTCGAGAGCGCGGAGCGCCCTACCCGGCTTCCAACCGGGCGCACTAGGCCAGACTATGCGACCTCTCCAATATGCTATTTTTTGCGTGCAGAGTATAAACGATTCGCGCTTCAAAAATCAAGCATTGCGTGTGGCATAGCCAGCTAAGAAGCGGGCGTCTGTGTCAGTAAACCCAACTTTCTCGGCCAACTTGATGGAAGGCGTGTTGTTATCATCCACCACGTAATATGGAATGATGCTTTTCTGCAGCAATTCGCTCACTAATGCATTCAACACTGAAAATCCATACCCTCTGCCTTGTGCTTGACGATGCACATTTACATACACCTCAGCAAAAGAAGGCGAACGCCAATTGACTCCAGCTTGGGCCAAAGACATATCGTTATTCCGAATTTCAAAGAATGGAAAACCACGTTCGGTCCGGCGGCCAACCGTCAAGATGTTCACTTTGTGTTCAAAGCGGCTTGGCTCTAGCCGATACATCCGTAATAACGTTGGGTCTGCCACGCGCATCTCACCAAACACAATATGTCCCAAGTCAGCTGGGGCGTGGATAAATACTTCTTGCGACGGTGACAAACGGGCTTGAAGCAGACGCCGCAAGCTATTTTCATTGGTGGCATACGTTGCGACAAATGGTCGGAATAAATCAAATCCTGTTCGAGCAGATACCAGAAAACCATCCACTTCATCGTTAATAGAATGAAGGTGTAAGTTCACTTTGCTTTCTGGGTAGTGCAATGCATAGTGAGCTGCAATTGCTTGCTGCGGGTTTGTTTCAGCAGCAAAGCGCCGCAGTCTTGCACGTTTTTGTCGCAAATCCATATCTCTAAGTATAACCAGTTGAACCGCTATGAAACGATTGATTCCAATATTGCTATTGGGGTTTAGTTTATTTAGTCTACCCGCGTCTACAAACGCCAATGGCGAACGTGTCTTACTCTACGCTATTTACTATGACACAAAAATCTCAAATGAAACCGATGAAGCTGTCGCACTCATCAATACACACACGCAAGCCGTCAATCTGAACGGTTGGCAAATTAGTGACGATGAAAAAACAGCCACTATTACAAGTGATCATTGGCTAGAGCCTAATCACATTGTGTGGCTGACAGAAGGTGCAGCAAAGTTCAAACTTGAATTCGGATTTGCGCCAAACTTTGAGTATCGCGATGACGATGACGCCAATATTCCAAATTTGACCGGCGGCGCAATGAGTCTAAGCAATGGTGGCGACGAAGTGATTCTCTATCGTCCAGATGGAACCGTTGCAGATGCAGTTTTGTACGAAAACGGCAATTTGAGTGACATTCCAGTTGGCAATTGGCATGGTACAGGCGTCTTTCCTTATACCGTATCACGCCAGATCAGTGCAAACGGACAATTGCTTGTTCGCCAACATCACAACGGGCAATTTCCAGACACAGATACCGCAACAGATTGGGTAAATAATGACCAAGATGCAATCACTGGCCGCCGCGCAATTTTCCCTGGCTGGCTAGAAACGCAGCCGACTTATTTTTCTTCAGGCTACTGGCAGACACCAACCTACACAGAGCAAGCGCCTTATGTGCAAATTCTGGTAGCTCCAGACAATATGTATGCCGGCATACTTGCGCATATTTCAGCGGCCCAGCATTCTATTCAAATTGCAGGTCTCACGTTTGAAAGCCCAGCCTTAGCAATGGCAATTGCAGAAAGAAATCGATCTGGCGTAGACGTCACGGCTCTGCTGGAAGGCAGCCCACCTGGTGGTACCAGTGAAATGCAAGACTGGATTTGTCGTCATTTGGCAAGCGGTCAGAACGGACGCGCCCTGCCACCCAACACGCTCGATTACAGCGGCCAATGCCTACTCATGAAAAATGGGTATGAGGGTGCAGGGTCAGGCGCTGGTACACGCTATCGAAACTATCACGCCAAATATATTCTGATTGATGTTGGCCAACCCACCCAAAAAGTTATTATTTCCACTGAGAATTGGGACACTTATTCAATGCCTGAAGATGATAAATCCAATGGCACGCAAGGGAATCGTGGTTATGCAATTGTCACCAATGCGCCAGCAGTAGTTCAGCATGTGCAAATGCTTTGGACCGCAGACGCTCAAATTTGTGAGGCAAACGTTCAAAATCCAACTTGTTCTAACCAGCTTTATGATATTGTGCCGTGGCAAGCCCCCGATTACATCCCACCTTGGCCTTACATTGCGTTAGACAACACAAGTTATCAGGCGCAATTTCCACAGCCATTTACTATGCCACAGTCGCCAGTAAGCTTTACTGTTCTGCACGCACCCGAGCCAACTTTAGGCGGTGAACATGGCATCATTAGCATGATTGAAAGTGCCAACACCAACGGCGCAAAAGTCTACGTCCAACAGCTCTACGAGCGCACCTATTGGGGCTCAGCAAGCGTAGACACGTTGAGCAGTGCCCCAAATCCAAGGGTGATGGCTTATGTAGAAGCAGCGCGCAATGGCGCTGACGTGCGGATTTTGCTAAACGAATTGCTCTTAGATATTAGCGGCGAATTGACAGCACCTGAAGCATCACCAACTGACAACAATGCAACATGTGTTTACCTCAACGAAATTGCTGCTAATGAGGGTCTACAACTTGAATGTAAAGTACAACGCGTCACCAATGATGACATTCATGCAAAATTGATTCTTGTTTGGGATGGCATGCAAGGCTACACTCATCTAGGCAGCATCAACGGCAGTGAAGCGTCACACAAAATGAATCGCGAGCTTGCTGTAAATCTGGAGTCAGCAGAAGTCTATACTTATTTAGAAACTGTCTTCTTGACCGACTGGAATTCACATTAGCTATTCCCTTTTCATATATTCAATTCTGGGCAAGGTTCCATCAAAAATCAAAAGCACAAGCTGACACAGAAAGATTACACTAACTACATCACCAAACTATTTCACTAACCATCTGCCCAAATTTAGGCTGCCACAATTCCTCCAAAATCCCAACGAATTGCAAATTCTCTTGCAATGATGCTGTGCTAAAATCGATTTGTGGAAGACATTTGTTAAAGCAATCACCCCGCATTTATCCACCCCATTCGTGTTGAGACACAAGAGAGAATTATGACAATACGAGATCAATTAATGACCGCCTTGAAGGCCGCAATGAAAAGCGGAGATGCGGAAAAGAAAATGACAATTCGCGCTGTGCAAGCAGCCGTCAAACAAATTGAAGTCGATCAGAAAAAAGACGTCTCTGATGAAGACGTTTTGGCGATCATTCAAAAGGAAGTAAAGTCCTTGCGCGAGTCTGTTGCTGACTCAGAAAAAGCCGGGCGCGAAGATTTGGCTGAACAAGCTCAAAATCGCATTAAGATGCTGGAAGAATTCTTGCCAGCCCAAATGAGCCGCGACGAAATTGTGGCACTTGCCAGCAAAGCCGTTGCCGACTCTGGCGCCAGCTCACCAAAGGATATGGGCGCAGTGATGAAAATCCTGATGCCGCTAACCCGCGGTAAAGCAGATGGCAAACTTGTTAGCAGCGTTGTTAGCGAGTTGTTACGTAACGCTGGTTAATAGCCAGGTTAGTTAAACCTTTGTGAGTGTCACTCTGGTGGCACTCGCTTCACCTCTATGTCGTTCAATTTTCCAGTTCGGCGCTGGAACTTATCTGCGGTCGATTGGCCGTCTAGTCTTCGCTCAGCAGCCGTTGTTGTTGTCTTTGTCATCTTGGCAATGATTGCGCTGCTTACCCCTATTGCTGGCGGAAGCCAAACTGTCAATTTAGAAATTGGGGATGTTGCCCCCGTTGACATTGTTGCCCCCTATTCAGGCAGCTATGTCAGCGAGATCCGCACAGAGGAAGCACGCGAAGCCGCAGCTGCTGCGGTCTCTGCTGTTTACGACCCACCTGATACGCAAATTACACGGCAGCAAATCACCCGTGCTCAAGCAGCGCTCAACTATATTGGGTCCGTTCGCGCAGATACGTACGCAGAACCTTCACAAAAGATCAACGATGTTGCTGAATTGACTCATGCGACCTTGGGTGTGTCAGACATCGTGAACATTTTGAACCTGCCAGAAAATCGGTGGACATTGGTGCAGACTGAAGTCTTACGCCTCATCGAAACTGTCATGGCAGGCGTCGTACGCGAAGACCGGCTCGATCAGGCACAACAACGCATTCCATTGTTAGTACGCGTGGCCTTCAATGAAGAAGAGGCACAAATCATCAGCACGATTGTGACTGAATTTGTGACCCCAAATTCACTGTTCAATGAAGCTGTTACAGAGAGTACACGTCAAGCAGCTAAGGATGCAGTAGAACCCGTCTCGCTGAACTATGCCAATGGGCAGACGATTGTTAATCGCGGTCGCGTGATCAATGCACAGGACATTGAAGCACTACAGGCTTTTGAACTTCTACAAGACAATCAAACCTGGTGGGAACGGTATCTGCCGCCCTTCTTGGCAACTGTTCTCTTCTTGCTAATTCTGGGCGCATTTGTATGGCGCTATGCATTTGAACGCCGGAACGAATTGCGCGTTCTCATTTATATCGGCGGGCTAGTCCTAATCTTCCTGTTCATTGGACGGTTCATGCTGACCCGCACTGTGCTGCCTTACTTATATCCAGCAGCTACGCTAGCAATGTTGATTAGCATCGGCATACGCCCTAGCATTGGGACTGCCAGTGCAGTCGCCTTCGCGGTACTGCTTGGCTATTTGACCAACCGCACGTTTGATATCACTATCTTTCATATGTTTGGCGCAATTACTGCTGTGCTTGC
>JAHDBS010000580.1 GCA_020630225.1 Anaerolineales bacterium
TCTGGCTCAATATCGAAGTCACTCGCGTCTAATTGTTCTGCGTCTTTGTCTAGCATGGGTATCACCCTATGGGGTCTTCATCTGTATCAACTGGTAGTTCTTCAACTTCTGGTGTTTCAATTGGCTCTGGCTCAATCTCTTGAATCTCTTCTTCTATCTCAACAGTTGTATCATCGACTTCAACAGCCTCAGGCTCTGAAATTTCCTCCGGTTCAATATCTGCATCAGCATCTATTTCTGATTCTGGTTCAACTGCTTCAGCGTTGCTTTCGACACCCATTCGCTGACGTACATCATCCAGATAAGCATCGGCACCGCCCGGCACCTCTTTTCCGAATTGTTCAATGCGCGCTTGCTCTAATTCGGCAGGATCTAAAGGTCTAGACATTCCGTCTTCACCTTCATTGACCCACCTGCGTCCCCAAGCACGTTCTTTTACCCAGGCATCACTCTTCTCTCCACCTAGTTCATGTACATTTTCATACAGGCTTGATGACCCAATGTCAGTATCTTCAATGGTGTTCTCTAAATCATCTTGGTTTTTGTCTAAGGGGGGCATTTATGCGTCTCCTAAAAGCTGATGTAGTTCACGTAACCCGCGCTTGTATTTTGAACGGCTTGTTTTATCTACACTGAATGGCATGTTTTCAAGACTTTTGTGTGCCATCAAACAATATAGTCTGTCGGTTGATTGAAGTTGTTCGTCTTGCTTTAGGTTAGCTAATCCGGTGGCACGCGCTTCTATTTCATCTACCCCAACTGTTGCTGTTAGCTTGGCCTGCAGTTGAATACTAGACTGATCATTTTTTAGTAATAAAGCTTCTACTGCTTTTCGATGCGGGCATTTCTGTTCAACATGAAGTGGAATACAAAATGCACAGGTCTTATGGGGTGCACGGGTTAGAACGCGAAGCGCAGCTTCTGTTTCTTTGGAAAACGTTCGCTTATCATCTCCGTTTTTTTTCAGTTCCCATGGCTCAACTGTAATAGGTTGAGCGGACAAGGATGCTACCCGCGATTGCATAATTGCGCGTAGCCCTGCATCGGAAGTGTCAACTGTTTGGGCTGGTGTTTCGGATCTAGGGATTTTTATGTGAACAGGCCTGCCATATGGACTACGGACAACCGCAAAACCGGGCGTTAGTGAACGTACATACTTGCGCTGCGTGTCATCCAAATTCAAGATTTCTGTAAACATCTCAAAGCTGGGGCGATCTTCTAAGAAGTGCATAATTTTGAGATTGGTATTCCCAATGGCGCCGCGCACTAGCATCGCGGGGATTTGTTCAGCAATCATTAGCCCTTCACCAAAGCCACGGACTTCAGCCAAAATATTGCTAAAGTCTTCGCCAGTTGCACCTTGACTATTATTGTCAGTATTCGAGCCACTCTCACCAGCCATTAGGCGATGCGCCTCTTCAACAATTGTGATGTGAGGGCGGTTAAGCGGGCGTGGATTTCTCTCGACTTCGGCGGCAAATCGCATCAACAAGAAGCCCATGAGTAAGGCGGTGTCTTGCATGGATCCCACTCGTCCGATTTCCATCACGGTTGGGCGTTCTAGAATTTTGGCAAACGACATAGATTGCCGCACATTTACGGTGTAGCCTGCATTTTCAAGCAAATCGCCAATACGGATTACGGAAGCTTGTTGAACTGTCGCTTTCGTTTCACCAGCATAGTCTAAACTTTCTGCAACCGCCTTAATAGCGGCATAAAATTCCGACATGATCGGATAACTGTGCTCATTTGAGCCGCGGTCGCGGGCTAAGTCCCAGCCATGCTGCCGATAAACTTTTCGGAGTGCTTCACGGTACACCATGGGCAACGGATCTGGCAGCGAAAACGCTGCTTCAAACACACGCATGAGACGACTAACGTGCGTTTTTAGCAGTTGCCCTTGCGGCACTTCAAATGGATTGAACCGAAATGGAACTGTGCTTTCGTCACCAAGGGTAAACACTAAAAGCTCTTCCGCAATACTCGGAATTTCGAGCAATTCACGGTAGTCTGGCTTGTCAATTGGATAAAGCACTAAAAAGGGGATTTTATGTTTGCCCCATAGCTGCGACACAATATGCTTGATTGTTGTACTTTTACCACTCCCTGTTGAACCAGCAATGAGGGTATGCCGAGT
>JAHDBS010000092.1:0-2732 GCA_020630225.1 Anaerolineales bacterium
AATCCAAAGTTCAAAGAACCAATGACCGACTACAACGCAATTATGGAGCGCATCAATGCGCAATATTGGGTTGAAGAACGTGGCGTCAAAGAAATTTGGGTTTGGGGCTATCACGGTGGCAAAGTACACCTTTGGGAAAGCAATATGGCTGGCCCATATGGCGACATTAGCAACAGTGACCGCGACCCAACAGACCTGCCAATTTTCAACAAGACTTACACCTGTTACCACTACAACTACGGGCGTGGACCGTCAGAGTTTGTTGAAAATCATATGCACCAGATTGAAGCAGTCTTGCGTCATATTGACCATGATTTATTCTGGAAACGCTTTGTTGGCGAACCGGGCGAAGGCCGCTGCGGTTGGTCGCACTTTCCACCAAATGGAATCCGTGACTATGACTGGAAAAACACAGACTATGTCATGACAGATATCGAAGACTGGAAACCAGACGGGAGCGGTAAAAAGCAAAAGATGAACTGCGACCGCTGGAATGGTGACAGTCTGCAATGGTTCACTTACTGGATGCAAAATATTCCGGGCGCAGGCAATGGTCTAGATTTCAAAGGTCACCCGCTCACCAACTGGTGGCGTTTCATTGGCGACTTTGACAATGCCATGAAACGCAAAGAAGGTTTGTATCTAGACGTCAAAATAAAGTAATGGCCAAAACTATTGGTTAATTGTCATTGGTTATTTGTTATTGCGTCGTACAGGCATCAATAACAAATAACCAATAAGAAATAACAATTACCCTCTCTCTTCCGTTTGTAATTCCTAACTTCCTACTCTCCGAGTCCCTACTCCGTTATAATCCAATCAATGGCTTTGAATGAAGGGACGATTCTGCGCGATCGCTATCGCATCGACTCTGTCCACCGTGAACATCTCGGTGGCGCCATTTACGTCTGTCATGACCTTGACCTCGATACAGACGTTATTCTCAAAGAAGTCAAAACAATTGATCAAGCCAAGTTTGAATCTGTGATTCAACACCTGCGATTTCGGATTCATCCAAACTTGCCAGAAGTGCTCGATGCATTCTCCGTCGCAGACAATGCACACTATGTTGTGATGGAACAAGTCGTGGGGGATACCCTCACAGACCGCATTGCCGCGCAAACAGGGATTTCGCAAGATCAGGCTGCATTGTGGATTGGTCAAATTCTTTTTGCACTGGACTACCTACATCGTCGTCATCCAGCAATTATTCATGGTGACATCAAAAGTGATAATGTCATCATCACCCGTGAAGGGGAAGCTATTCTGGTCGACTACGGCATTGGTCCACGTTCAAACCAAGAGACGCCAGAAACCTTTTACGCTCCTGAATACAGTGACACAACAGCAAATGAGGCAACCGACCTCTACTCTGTTGGGGCTGTGCTTTATCATGCGCTAGCAGGCGTTGTCCCCGGTGAAGATCGGCGCGGCAATATCCTGCGCAAGAACATCAAACCGGCAAAGTCTGTCTTGACCCGCCAAGGGGCCAAGCTTGCAGATGTCATTGAAAAAGCAATGTCGAACACGCCGACGCAGCGCTATGCTAGCGCGCGTGACATGCGACTTGCTTTACATGAGGCTGCTCCACCGCGCAATCAGGTGCAGAGTGGTTACATTAGCCTGAATCGGTCTCGCCAGCGCCGCCGTGGTCAACCAGCATGGTTACGCGTTGCATTACCGTCATTAATCGGCCTCATTTTGGTTGGCATTATTGGCACGCTCTCCGTTTTGGGCTACAACTTTGTCCAAAGCCGATCTGCAGCAGCGACAACTGTTGCAGTCGTGTCAACTGAAGACAGTAGTGCGGCAAGTGCAGCGGAAGAAGATACTGCAAACACCGCGGAACCATCGGCAACGACAGCGCCAACTGAGGCACCTGAACCAACCGACGCGCCGACAGAAACTCTGGAGCCAACGGCAACCAATACACCAGAGCCAACCGCCACGGCAACCAATACACCAACGCCCAAACCTACTGCTACCCCAACGGAGGTAGAGCTCGTTGGCGGAGAAACTCGCGTTCTAGAAGAAAGTGATGGCGCTGAACAGGTTTATATCCCAGCGTCTACCTACTTCATTGGCTCTACAGACGATGAAATTGCATACTCCGAGAATGAGCGACCCAAACTACCAATTACAGTTGAAGCGTTTTGGATCGATAAATTCGAAGTCACGAATGACCAATATCTAGCGTGTGTTGCTGCGGGCGTATGCGCTGTGCCTGCACGTCAAGAAAGCGCCTTTGTCAGCAACTACTTTGGTAGCCCAGACTATGCAAATTTCCCAGTGGTCAACGTTCGTTGGGAACAAGCATCGACTTATTGTGACTGGGTTGGCCGACGCTTACCAATTGAAGCTGAATGGGAACTCGCCGCCCGGGGTACGGACAACCGAACATTCCCATGGGGCAACGAATTCCCAGATGAAACTCGGGCGAATTATGGTATTCTCGTGGGCGATACAGCTGCTGTCGGGAGCTTCCCAGACGGCGCAAGTGCTTTCGGCGTCATGGATATGTCTGGCAACGTCACGGAGTGGACGGCTAACTATTACCGAAGCAACTATTACAACCTCGTCGTAGAAATCACTGCAACCCCAGAGCCTGATACTCTTTATCGCGGTGGTGTCCGAACCCTACGCGGCGGGGCATGGAACAGCGATTGGGATGAAATTAGAGCCGCCGTCCGTTTTGGACCCCCAGAGCCAAATTATTACGCGTCTACCGTGGG
>JAHDBS010000092.1:2832-13411 GCA_020630225.1 Anaerolineales bacterium
TCATTCCAGATGTCCCTGACCCGTTAGAACCTGAGTTGGTTGCCACGTTTACGCCGCCAGCAACAGCAACGCCAGACATTGTGAGCACGCAGACTCCTACCGCAACGGCAACAGCAACTTTTACACCTAGCGCAACACCAACACCAACAGCGACACCAACTGCCACACCAATCCCAATTCCAGAAGCTGGGACGCGACTTGTTTGGGCTATTGATGATGCCGCACTGCGCTATGTTCCTGCTGGTGAGTTCATTTTTGGGTCTAATCCAGAAGATGCTGGTGCGGTTGACAATGAGTTCCCGCAGTACACGCTATTCTTAGACGCCTTTTGGATTGATGAAACTGAGGTGACAAACGAACACTATGCCAAATGTGTTCAGGTTGGGCAATGCACTGTTCCTGCCGACTTAAATGGACCGCTTGGAATTGAATACTACGAGCTAGAAGAATTCAGTGACCATCCTGTTATCAATGTAACGTGGGAGCAAGCCGCCGCTTATTGCGCTTGGGCAGGTCGCCGACTGCCAACCGAACAAGAGTGGGAAAAAGCAGCGCGCGGAGAAAACGGACAGTTCTACCCCTGGGGCGATGGCGCCGCAATTAGCGAAGTTGCTAATTTTCGATTGTTCCAAGAAGGTACAACAGAAGTTGGGAGTTATGAACGGAACACCTCTCCTTATGGCGCAAAAGACATGGCGGGCAATGTTGCCGAATGGACAGACAGCTTCTACCGCACGCATTACCGCAACTTACTAGTCGAATTGACAGCAACACCTGAGCCAAGCTCTCTCTACCGTGGTGGTGTGCATGTTATTCGTAACGGCGCTTGGAACGACACAGACGAAACGCGCCTGCGAGGTGCTTACCGCTACGCAGCACCGAATCAAGGGTATTTTTCCACCACCGTTGGCTTCCGCTGTGCGCGCACGCCATAACACCTTCTAAAAACCACATAATCGGTACGCAGCTACTCCGCTTTGCTAGTACAAGAAAAAATCCTTATTTGTTTGCAAACCACATAACGCTGGGCGGTCTAAATCTCTCTGATTTGTCATGTTGTGATTGATTTATAAATCTCGTAAACTGAGGTAATCATCGGCGTATTGTGACTTGTAGACTAATCTGCACAGGTCTGTTTATTCCGTTGATCATTACCGCTTGCAATGATCCCTGTCGTTTACCCTCCTCCTGATATTGCCTTGACCTTACTCATGGTCATTTTGAGTACGGCTGGGGCGACTCTCTTTGCCACGATTGTGATCATGCTTGCCAATAATTGGCGCGATGGACAGCAAACGCATTGGGCATTTCTACGCAGAGTATCCATTCACATGCTGTGGCAAATGCTATTGGTCGCAATCCGCTTTGTCAGCTTTGCAGACACTCTTTCCCCAATTCGCCGTCCAATTTTCATTGCATTGGTGCTGATCTCAGTTGCAGTTGGAGCCCTCAACACTGCGACCAGCATCCACTTTTCACTCATTTGGATTGATAAGCTCAAGCAGCCGCGCTGGCGAGCATTAGTTCAGACGTCATTTGGACTAGCATTACTAGCCATAGGACTGCTTATATTTGCGCCAACGGTCATGGTGACGGAGATCTTCGTCTCCTCTGCGCGCATCGTCAGTCTTGAGTTCACAGGCATTGGCACGCTCATCTTGGGGCTTAGCGCGTTACTCGGCTTAGTAACCTGTATTGCCACGATAAGAGTCAAGAAGGCCCAAGGCTTTCTCTTTTGGCTCAGTGACGGACTGCTTGTCATCTACTTAATTAGCGTTGGGCTCTTTCCACAGATCAATGACTCATTATTTGCGCATGTTTTTCTTGCCGCAATCATGGGTGCACTTATTGTTTTCTTCTTCCAAAGCCCTGAAATCAACCTCACCCGCTGGGGGCTAGATAAGCTTCGTCAATCGCTAGAGAAGACAGAAACGCTGAATGACATCAGCCATCGTCTGATGCAGAACCAAGCCAGCAGTGATGCGCTTCGTTCAATCTTGAATCTCGTCACCAAAATTGTGCCAGCAGACAATGTTGCGCTAATGATCTTCGATGATGAGATTACCGAGGTTGAGCAAGCAATGACCATCGATGAGAGTCCACTACCGAATGACCAGTTGATTTATGACATCGACTGGCTCAAGCGTGGTCTCGCTGGCAAGGTAATTGATATTCGGCAAACAATTTTGTCCGATGGAGATAAACCCGATCCGAATGAAGACGAGGATATTCAGCAAATGCGTGCAGACCGCGGTGTTGGGCCGGTCTTAGTAGTGCCGCTGTTGTATAACCAAAACCTAGTCGGATTAGTCACCCTATCGCGGTTTTTAGACAATCCCACATTTAGTCAAACTGATGTTGACTGGGCTGAAACCATTGCCGCCCAAATGGCAGGCGCAATTGCAAACACGCGCTCCGCTGAAAATAACAAACAAGCGTTAGTACGTTCTGAAGCGCTACGTCACATTGGCGCCCAGATTACCCAAGAGGGCAACTTAGAGACTGTCTTAGACACCCTCTTAGAACAAGTCTCAATGGCAGTTCAAGCTGACGGTGGTGTAGTTGTCTTAGCAGATATGGGGCAAGAACGTGTTAAGAAAGTACACATTACCGGGGATCTTATTCAACCAGATGTACCTACCCTGATGACATGGGAACGGTTACAAGAGGGTCTACATGGACAAGCGCTGCGCTCCAAGGTGCCAATTTTTTCTCCCAAATATCCAGCAGACCCACGCGAGTCGTTAGAGAGTCAGCAATCAAGACGCAACCGAAACATTGGGAGCGCCGTGTTCTTACCACTGCTTTCAAATGAGAAGCAGCTTGGTATAGCCGTTGTCATTCGTGCATTAGACAGAGCTGACTTCAACCAAGATGAAATCAACTTTCTTGAGTCTATTGCGCAACAAGCTTCCATTGCAGTCGAAAACGCTGCATTACTAGCAGATCGTGAAGCGGCACTTCAAGAGCAGGCCCGCGCCCGATTACAAGCAGAAATTATGTTTGAGGTGGCAGACGCAGCCCGAGATGAAACTGACCTCGACAGTATGCTCACAAGGTTCCTCAAAAATTACTATCTGCGTACGGGCTTCAAATGGCTACGCTTACAGCTACTGGACGAAGACACCCAAACCATTTACAAGGACATTAAGTTTGGCATCAATATGCCGCTGAGTGCCTCAGTGTCATATGCCGAATTAATGCAAGATATCCCTGGGCAGGCATTTACAACGCGTACGCCTATTTTGTCATTGCCTCACGAATCGCGGTCTTCCCAAAAGAATGCACAGCCCCTGCAGCAGCATAACGTTAGCTCAGTTATTTCTGCCCCATTGCTCTATCAGGACCAAGCGATGGGCATTATGAGCGTCTTCAACGACATAGATACACCCGCTCATACGCAAGCAGATCTTGATCTGCTTGCCGCAGTAGCCAACCAAATTGCGAGCACAATCAATAGTTTCAATGCGACTGAGTTAGTGCGGCAGCAAGAAGAACGTTTCCGCGCCATGATGGAACACGCGTCAGAGGCCATCACTATTTTGGATGTAGACCAAGATCGAATCATCGAGCTAAATGACACGGCTTGTGAATTATTTGGTTATTCACGTGAATATATCTTGGCGGCTGATCCGCTTGAGTTTTACCCGCCAGATCAGCGTGACCGTACTTGGCGACAACAGGTCATTACAGACGTTTTCAACGATGGCGGTGCGAATGTTGAAACACAATTTGAGCATTCAAGTGGCCGGATCTTTCCGGTTGAAGTCCGTCTGGTGCCGCTACCAGACACCTACCGGCGCTTGCTCCGTATTAGCCTTTTTGATGTCACGGAACGAAAGCGCGCTGAAGCTGAGCAGCTACAGTCTCAAAAGCTAGAAAGTCTTGGGGTCATGGCCGGCGGGATTGCTCACGATTTCAACAATTTGCTACTAGCCATGTTAGGCCAAGCTCAAATTGCACAGCGCCGACTAGATGCTGGCAACCCAGCGCAAAAGAACATCAAAAAGATTGAAACGGCAGCGCAACGTGCCTCTGAATTAACACGTCAAATGATGGCCTACGCCGGGCGCGGGCAAACTGTGGAACAAAGTGCCGTGTCAGTGAATCAGCTGATTACTGAAAACGTTACTTTGTTACGCGCTACTATCCCCGACAATGTCGCGCTACAAATGGATTTTGACGAAACAGATCCGCAAGTATTCGGTGAGCGGGGGCAACTCCAACAAGTTGTGATGAATATGATTATCAACGCTAGCGATGCGATTGGTGATCATGACGGTGCGATTGAAATTAAAACTGAGCGTTGTTTTGTCGCTGACAACGAGCTGCAATCATGGCAAGCCTTCTCAAGTGATTTTGAAGGTGGTGAATGTGTCCGCCTCACGTTTGTAGACAACGGCATTGGGATGGAACCTCAGACCGTTTCACGTATCTTTGATCCTTTTTTCAGCACCAAAACCAGCGGGCATGGTCTCGGGCTTGCCGCTGTTTTAGGGATCATCCGTTCACACGATGGCAGCATCCGCGTTGAAAGTGAATATCACGTTGGTACGCAATTCGAAATTGTTTTCCCGTCCTCAAAAACGCAAGCAGCAGTCTTAGCCGAAACACCAGACAACCACCTTGATACAAACGCATTAGCTGGTCATACCATCTTGCTTGTTGATGATGAAGTTGCCGTGCTAGAAACTCTTCAAGAAACGTTACAGTCCTATGACATGCGCGTCCTTAGCGCCACATCTGGGTTGGATGCCGTCACTCTATTTGCTGAACATCAAAACAATATTGCGCTAACGCTTGCCGATGTTGCTATGCCTGGTATTAGTGGTGTAGAAACAATGTATCGACTGCGTGATATTCAAGCGCAGGCGCGCGTTATTTTGTCATCTGGCTACAATCGTGTGGATGCTGACAAAGTGGCCGCCAATGAAGAACACGTTTACTTTCTGCAAAAGCCTTACCGAACAGAACAGTTACTTCAACTCATGGTGAGCATTTTGCAGAGCTAAGTTCTCGAACTATGAGAATTATGCACATCTGCAATCGATTTCCCCCCACAATTCACAATTTGAGCCTTGAATTTCTTAGTCAGGCTGATTAGTGACAAAAAGCACAATCTCTTTACAATATTAGAACTAGTCATTCACCCTTTTAAAAATAGCGGTGAATGTGGTCATAAATGCCTTAAGCACATCTAAAGTTGTAACTCGCTCAGGCTTTTATGTAGCCTACTAACTTACACAAACACATAGCAATTCCACCATGTTGTGAAGCGCTTGATTTAGAAGCATTTATTGTGATTCACCATGGAAAGCCACGCAGTTGCGTGGTTTTTTATTCTCTATTTCTCGGGAGATAAGAAACTACAGTGCGGCGGCTTCCATAAAGGAGACCTGTCATGGCAACGAATGTTCGTCCCCAAAAATATGGCTTATATGACCCGCAGTTTGAAAAGGACAGCTGTGGCGTTGGCTTTATTGCGAATATTAAGGGTGTAAAGAGCCACGATATTGTTGCAACTGCAGACAGTATGCTCTGCAAAATGGAACACCGTGGTGCCACTGGCGCAGAAGCCAACACAGGCGATGGTTGTGGGATGCTCACGGCTCTACCTTCCAAATTCTTGCGCCGCGTCGCCAAAGACACTTTTGGCACAGATCTTCCTGCAGACGGGCAATTCGCAGCAGGTAATGTCTTCCTCCCCAAAGACAAAGCAGAACGCAACACTTGTAAGCAAACTCTAGAAGCACTTACTGCAGAATACGGCCAAACACTTATTGGCTGGCGTGCAGTCCCTGTTGATCCTAAAGGGGCCAATGTTGGTCCAACCGCACTTGAAGTAGAGCCGTATACTGAGCAACTGTTTATTGCCGCTCAAGAGGGCATCTCGCTGGAAGAATTTGAGCGCAAGCTGTTCCTCATCCGCAAAATTGCGACGCATCGGCTGAAGAATGATGCAGCAATTACAGAAAATCATCTGTTTTATGTTTGCAGCCTGTCTACTAAGGTCATGATCTACAAAGGTCAATTGACCACTGAGCAACTCACCGCATACTACCCTGACCTGCGTGATGCAGATTATGAAAGTCACCTTGCAATGGTGCACTCACGATTTAGTACCAATACCTTCCCAAGTTGGGACCGTGCGCAGCCATTCCGCTTTATGTCACATAACGGTGAAATTAACACCTTGCGAGGCAATAAGAATCGCATGTTTGCGCGCCAAGGTACGCTCAGCAGTCCAATTTTTGGTGATGAATTACGTGATTCTTACCCAATTGTGGAGCCGGACACGTCAGACAGCGGCACCTTTGATAACACCCTTGAATTGCTCCTATTGAGTGGTCGCAGCTTGCCACGCTCCGTCATGATGATGATCCCTGAAGCATGGGAGCATCACACTGATATGTCAGCTGAAAAGAAGGCGTTTTACGAATATCACTCTTGCCTGATTGAGCCATGGGATGGCCCAGCCAGCATTGCCTTCACTGACGGACGCTACATTGGTGCAGTTTTGGACCGCAACGGTCTGCGCCCAAGCCGCTTTTATGTCACCAGTGACGACATGGTCATCATGGCTAGCGAAGTTGGCGTTGTTGATGTGCCCCCACAAAACGTGGTGCAAAAAGGTCGCTTACAGCCAGGGCGCATGTTCTTGGTTGACTTCGAGCAAGGCCGCATCATTCCAGATGAAGAAGCAAAGTCTGAGGTAGCCGGTAGTTTGCCTTATGCCAATTGGCTAGACGAGCATCGCATCACTTTAGATGAAATTACCGAACCTGAAGAAGTTCCCGGCTTAGATACCGTTTCACTGTTGTCACGTCAAAAGGCCTTTGGTTACACGCGTGAACATGTCAATATCATTCTCAAACCAATGGTATTGAATAAAAAAGAACCATTGGGGAGCATGGGGAACGACACGCCGTTAGCCGCCTTCTCTGCACGCGCGCGAATGACCTATGACTACTTCCAACAGTTGTTTGCACAGGTTACCAATCCACCGATTGACTCAATTCGTGAAGAATTGATCATGTCACTGCAGTGTTACATTGGCCCTGAGGGGAATCTCTTAGACTCAGTCGCAGAAGATGCCAAGCGCTTGCTCATCAAAGACCCAATCTTGAGCAACGAAGAACTAGCTAAGCTCAAAACACTTAATCATCGCGGTTGGCGTAGCAAAGTCATCGACATTACCTTCCCTATGAGTGAAGGCGAAACTGGCCTAACAGCCACGCTCGATCGTATTTGCGCCGAAACATCCCAAGCCATTGCAGATGGATATGCCATTGTTGTGCTGTCTGACCGCGCCACTGGGCCAACACGAATTCCTGTTAGTGCTTTGCTTGCGACTGGTGCTGTACATCAGCATCTGATTCGCGAAAATAGCCGCACTCAAATCGGGATTGTGTTGGAAACAGGCGAAGCACGTGAAGTTCACCATCATTGTGTGTTGTTGGGCTTTGGGGCAGACGCTATCAATCCTTACATTGCGTTTGAGTCGCTCTGGCAACTTCGCGCTATCGGCCTAATTGGCAACGAATATATGCCAGAGGACATTGTCTACAACTACCGCTTAGCTGTTGCCAAAGGCATCCGTAAAGTGATGGGCAAGATGGGCATCTCAACGTTGGCAAGCTATAAAGGGGCGCAAATCTTTGAAGCTGTTGGCATAGGCGAAGACGTGATTCAAAAGTGCTTCACTGGAACAGTCAGTCGCATCAAAGGGGTCACATTTGAGCAGCTTGCGGAAGAACACATTCGCCGCCATGACGACGCTTATGGAGAATTGCAATCACCAACGCTGCCTAACCCTGGTGAATATCACTGGCGCTCTGGCGGAGAAGATCACCTTTGGAATCCGAATGTAATTGCTAATCTGCAAATGGCAGCCCGGCATAACAGTGCCAAAGCCTACAAACGCTTTGCGGATGAAGTCAATACCAATGCCCGCAACCGTTTCACCATTCGTGGGCTGCTGAAATTCAAAGCAGATACCGTTGCTATCCCACTTGAAGAAGTCGAACCAGCGACAGAAATTGTCAAACGCTTTGTGACGGGCGCTATGAGCCTTGGCTCTATCTCGGCTGAAGCACATGAGACTTTAGCCATCGCAATGAATCGCCTTGGCGGCAAATCCAACACGGGCGAAGGTGGCGAAGACTATCGACGCTTTGAACCACTGCCAAATGGCGACTCAAAACGTTCAGCTATCAAACAAGTCGCCTCAGGACGGTTTGGGGTGACCTCTTGGTATCTGACGAACGCAGACGAATTGCAAATCAAAATGGCGCAGGGCGCCAAGCCGGGTGAAGGCGGTGAATTACCAGGACACAAAGTCTCAGACTACATCGCAGCAACCCGGATGTCTACGCCAGGTGTGGGCCTCATTAGTCCACCACCACACCATGATATTTATTCTATTGAAGATCTGAAACAGCTGATTCACGATCTCAAAAACGCCAATCGCGCTGCACGCATTAGTGTCAAGCTGGTATCTGAAGCAGGCGTTGGGACCGTTGCAGCCGGTGTTGCAAAGGCCAAGGCTGACCATATTTTGGTTTCAGGCCACAGTGGCGGCACAGGTGCATCCCCGCTTACAGGGTTGAAACATGCCGGGTTACCTTGGGAGCTTGGTATTGCAGAAACGCATCAGACATTGATGCTCAACGACTTGCGCGGACGCGTAGTGCTGCAAACAGACGGTCAAATGAAGACTGGTCGTGATGTTGTAATTGCTGCATTGCTTGGCGCTGAAGAGGTCGGGTTTAGTACCGCGCCGCTAGTAACCATGGGCTGCATCATGATGCGCAAATGTCACCTAAATACTTGTCCAGTGGGTGTAGCGACGCAAAACCCAGAACTGCGTAAGCTCTTCAATGGTGTGCCAGAAAGCGTCGTGAATTACTTTATGTTCATCGCTGAAGAAGCACGCACAATCATGGCGCAACTGGGTGTTCGTACGTTCAACGAACTCGTTGGCCGCGTTGACTTCCTTGATACCGACGATGCTATTCGTCACTGGAAAACTGCGGGGATTGATCTCAGCCCAGTCCTAACGAAAGCAAAAGCTAAGACTGAAGGTGCAGCGACGTACTGTGTCGAAACGCAAGACCATCATCTAGATGAGGCATTGGATCTAAAGCTGATTGAGTTAGCACAACCGTCTATCGCGCGGAAAGAGCCAGTCGCCATTGAAATGGCAATTCGCAACATCAACCGCACAGTCGGCACGATGTTGAGTAACGAAATCAGTAAAGCACACGGTGAACGCGGACTGCCGTTTGGCACGGTCCACATCAAATTCAACGGCCATGCTGGTCAAAGCTTTGGAGCTTGGACTGTCCGCGGACTAGAGATGGAATTAGAAGGCGATGCTAACGACTACGTTGGTAAAGGCCTGTCTGGCGCAAGTCTGACCGTCTATCCACCGACTAAAGCCACCTTTGCCGCAGAAGACAACATCATTATTGGGAACGTGGCTTTATATGGCGCAACCAGTGGTGAAGCGTTCTTCCGAGGCCGCGCAGCAGAGCGCTTTGCCGTGCGTAACTCAGGCGCGCATGCCGTCATTGAAGGCGTCGGTGACCATGGCTGTGAATATATGACGGGTGGCCGCGTTGTTGTGTTGGGGCCAACTGGCCGCAACTTTGCCGCTGGGATGTCCGGTGGTGTGGCTTACGTTTGGGACAAAGACAATGACTTTATCCGCAAGTGCAATCTTGAACTAGTCGCATTGGAAGACGTTGAACTTCCGGACGATGTCGATGAATTGAAGCACTTGATTGAACGACACGCTGAAAAAACCGGCTCAACTGTGGCCCAAGGCATCTTAGACAATTGGGCTGAAGAACTGCCCCGCTTTGTCAAAGTAATGCCAGTAGATTACAAACGTGTCTTGGCCGAAAACGCAAAGAAAATTTCGCTACTGCAAGACGCAGTAGTCGCACTCGATTAGCGAATAGCAACTCATGGGTAAACCAACAGGATTTATGGAAATCAATCGGCGTACGGTGCCATACCGTGCTCCGAACGTGCGCATTATGGATTTTGATGAAATCTATACCGCGCCAGATATTGTGCGCTTGCAAACGCAAGGCGCGCGCTGCATGGATTGTGGCGTGCCGTTTTGTCAAAGCCACACCGGCTGTCCAATTGATAATCTGATTCCAGAATGGAACGATCTGATTTACAACGGACACTGGAAACGTGCTTTTGATCGCTTACATAAGACCAACAACTTCCCTGAGTTTACAGGGCGTGCGTGCCCAGCACCATGTGAAGGCGCCTGTGTCTTAGGCATCACAAATCCACCAGTCACGATCAAGAACATTGAAAATGCAATTATTGATCGTGGTCGTGAAGAAGGTTGGATTGTGCCACAGCCGCCTAAGACCAAAACCGGCAAAACCGTCGCGATTGTTGGCTCAGGGCCAGCTGGTCTTACGGCAGCGCAACAGTTAGCACGGGCAGGGCATACCGTCACTGTCTATGAACGCGCTGACCGCATTGGCGGGCTGTTGATGTACGGCATTCCAAACATGAAGCTGGACAAAGACTTAGTCGAAGCGCGTGTTGC
>JAHDBS010000093.1:0-2130 GCA_020630225.1 Anaerolineales bacterium
CCACAGATTACCCAAACCGCGATTGATATACATCTGCCGGTTGTCCGCTAGCATAAACGCACCAGACGTATAAGATTTATTGCTAACCGGCACAACTGGCGCTGGTAAAAATGGCGGTTTGACTTGACCACCGTGGGTATGTCCGGCCAAGACCCAACCTTCGAAATTGCGCCACGCGGGTTCATCAACCGCATCGGGATTGTGACATAAAGCAATGGTTGGTAACTCTGCCTGCAAACTCTCAATATACCCAACGTCGAAGTTTGGCCCCCAATAGTCTTCTACGCCCGCAATTCGTAATCCGTCTACCAATGCGGATTCATTGCGCAACACCGAAATCTGATGTGCTTCTAAAACATCAACAATTGACGCTGCGACAGCGTTATCGCGCCAACCATCACCATAGTCATGATTGCCTAAGACTGCATAGGTACCCAAGGTGCCAAGCGGCGCACTTGCCAGCAACTCTTTTAGCTGAGCAACTTGTTCAGTCGTTTCATAGGAGACATAGTCACCCGTATAACAAACGATATCTGGTCTTAGCGCCGACACCGCAGCCAGCGCCTCAAACTGATATGACCAATCGTAACGATCGCCAACATGAATGTCGCTAATTTGAACAAGCGTGCGTCCTTGTAGGCTAGCGGGCAAGCCTACAAGCCTCAGGTCACGATAAACAAATTCAACCCAGCTTGGTTCAAAGCGAAATACATAGTATGCACTTGCAGCCCCTAACCCGACTAAGCCTAGTCCAGACTGAAGAAAACGCCGTCTTGATAGTTTCATAGAGCGTGATTTTAGTTGGCTGCTCAATCAGTCGCGATTTCGTATGTTAAAGATTGATGTTTGTTATGTCTATGGGTGGAGTTACAGCGAAGCTATTTGAGTTTAGCGCAGAGAATGCTTTAGGAATTAGCAAGTGCTTAAAAACTTCATATTGCCCAAGTCTCCTTGCCGAGTTTACGAGGTAACCACCCGAGTCGTTGAAGTTAAAGGCCATCTTGAGCATCTGACGCAAACTTTCACCCAAAGGTGAGACAGTGATGAAAAATTCCAACTCATGGGGTCTTATTCAGCTAATAAGTCAGCTTCAAGTTGTTTCAGCTGAATACCAGCTTCACTTTTCCAACTTTCTGGACCAGAGCGCGCAGTTCCAGCAACCATAACGGCTGCATATGAAGACGATGACATAACGTAATCTTTTGTCAAAACGTAATCGTTACCTTTGCTCTCCACAATTCCATTCTCAACCCAATTTCTGAGTAACTCCCTAAGTTTTGCTGGTACGCTGACTTTCTGTTTCTGAGAAATTTCCGAACCTGCAAAAAGAACAAATCCTTCGTCTGTAATTTGCCCCTTCCCTGTCAATCCACGAACAGTGAATGATAAAAGGTAAGAACTAAGCAGCTTTGATTGCGACAGATCCACATTGGGGTGCGCTATTTGTTTCAAGGGCTCCAATATTCGATGACCTAATGTACCTAAGATCAATCGAAGATTTTGAATATATTCTTCCATCGCATCTCGATCCGCTCTCGGCAGCGTTGATTGCGTTGGGGAGTTCCCATTTGCTAGTCGGTACCTTTCAGCTTCGGTTGCTATCTGGGTCAACCGAGACTCCAAATATTTCACATGCGCCTTAGTCAGGTTTTCGTCCTTGCTGGAAAACAGCACCACTTCAGACCAAAAATCTTGACCTTTGGCCTGTTGCTTGAGGCGGGTTACGAGATTTTCAGACTCGCCAATGTAGGCGGTGTCACCCATTTCACCAGACTGTTTTTCAAACAGAAAGTACACACCTGGTCGTTGCGCTTCTTGCCAATCGTTTAGCTCAGCTAATCTTGCTCTTGGACATGCAATTGCTTGCCCGGACCAATTTGCAATTTCAACATGGCGAATACCTGTTGGCGACCCATCGGCCAAATACACGGTTAGTTTTCGTCCAAAACTCATCGTTAGTCCCCAGCAACGGCGCTTTGCAAGCTACTCCGCCAAACCTCAACATTCTGCAGTTTCACGTTCTCGTACCCTCGAATAACATCTGGTGAATTCGCGATCTCAATCGCCCGTGGCAGACTAGCAACAGAAAGCGACGCCAAGCGTTCTTCAATCAGCCCTTTGTATTCGCCA
>JAHDBS010000093.1:2230-5566 GCA_020630225.1 Anaerolineales bacterium
TCCTTGTAAGCCATGAGCTTGAACAAATAACGCGCCACACCTTCACTAAGCGCTGAACCTGCATTCAGCGCCTGTTCTGCCGCCCACACCTTGCCAACAAAGTCGACATATTGCTGAGCATAGGCTCGATTTTGATACGCCACCAGTTCTGGCACGCGAATGTTGAGCAGTCGTTCCAATTCGGCTGAGGCACCCACGCTGGCGACCAGTTGTCGTTCGGTGTCTGTCAGTGTCGGTTCTTCTGGCGCTGTAGTTGAGGCACCATTGACCACGGCAATCATCTCGTGCACGCGCTCTGGATCTGTGACCCACAAGCGCCCGACCCGAAAGGCTTGCTGATTGGCTTCCACCTGCACCCCATTGACCTTGATCGCAGCTTCAATGTAATCCGCAGCGATTGGAATAGCGCCGGCTTGATAGGCCGCGCCAACGGCCAGCAAGTTGCCCATCATATTGCTGCCAAATAATTGCTCTGACAGACCAACCGCATCCAGATACACGGTTTCTGCTTGGCGCGTATACAGCTTCAAGCGCCGATTCATCATGTCAAATTCAGGGTATTCGGTTGTAGTTGAGTTGACCATATTACCGGTTGGCGTCCGACTGTCAGACACCACAGCAATCGTTTTGTCCGGATGCGCTTTGCTAAGGTTGACATCAGTCGTCGCGGAGAGCATGTCGAAGACAATAAAGGCATCTACGCTTGCCGCGCCCATTGCGCAGGACTCGGCGATGTCGTTGTCAGAAATCTTGATGTTAGACACAACCGGACCACCTTTTTGGCTTAGTCCGGTTTTGTCCAAACTGCGCACGGTTTTACCCGCTAACATCGCTGCCGTGCTGATTACCAAGCTAGTAGTCACAACGCCCGTACCACCAATGCCCATCATGTAAATATGGGCATGTTCTGGCACTTTAAGTTCTGGGGTTGGTAAGTCATTATCAACAAACGGTCGGTTGGCAAACTTGGCTTTCATCGCCGTGGTGTCGCCGGGCTTGACCTTGATGAAGGCCGGACAGTCGCCGTCTAGACAGGTCATATCCTTGTTACAAGACGCCTGATGAATTTGCGTTTTGCGACCAAACTCCGTTTCCACTGGAAAGACGCTCAGACAGTTCGACTTTTCACCACAGTCACCGCAGCCTTCACACACCGCTTCGTTGATATACACCCGCGTTTCTGGTTCTGGGGCTAGCCCACGCTTGCGTTTGCGACGTAAGTTTGTCGCACATTCCTGATCGTAAATCACCGCTGTCACGCCTTCGACCGCAGCTAGCTTTTCCTGCGCCTCAATCATGCGGTCACGGTGCCAAACTTCGGTATCGCGCGCCCAACTCACGTTGTCACCGTACTTGTCTGGATCATCGGCCACGACAATCACTTTCTTTGCGCCCTCGGCGTAGAAGAAATGTGTCAAGGCGGGTACATCCATTTCAGTTTCAGCTTCTTGGCCGCCCGTCATTGCCACGCCAGCGTTGTAGAGCAGCTTGAAGGTCACATTGACCCCAGCGGAAATGGCTTGGCGCACGGCCAAACTACCTGAGTGGATCAGCGTGCCATCGCCAATGTTTTGGAAAATGTGCTCCGTGTTTGTAAACGGCGCTTGGCCCACCCATTGACCGCCTTCACCGCCCATCTGGGTCAGTTGGGACACGCCCCGATCGAGCAAGACAACAAGGGAGTGACAGCCAATACCACCGCCCACAACCGCGCCTTCCGGCAACAGCGTCGAGCGATTATGTGGACAGCCAGAGCAAAAATGCGGCGTGCGCACTGCGCCTGTCTTCCCAATCATCGGTAAGATGATGGGCGCATCTGGCTTTGCATAGTCGGCTAGTCGGCGTTCGATTAGATCATCAGGCACGATGCCACGTAGGCGCTGCGCCAGCAAATGTGTAATGCGATCTGCGTCTAGTTCATCGTGACCGGGCACTAAAATCTTTCCGTGTTCGTCGCGTTTGCCCACCATAGCCGGACGGTCTGGCATCGGATACAGCGCATCGCGCAGGAACAGTTCCAGCAAGCCCCGCTTTTCCTCGATAACAAAAATGTCTTTCAAGCCTTGGGCAAATTCACGCACAATCTCCGCATCTAGCGGGAACATCATGCTGATTTTGAGAATCCGAATGCCGTACGCGTTCAACGCGGCGTCATCAAGCCCAAATCCGTTCAGCGCTTCGCGCACGTCATAGTACGTTTTGCCAGTCGCCACAATGCCAAAGCGGTCATCCGCACTGCGCACGGGAATACTGTTGAGCGGGTTCGCCCGTTGGAATGCTTTGGCTGCATCCAGTCGGGCTTCGTGAATTTCACGCTCCTGATTGACCGTCGCTGGCGCTAAGAGGCGCGCTGTTTGCGTGTGTCGCCACGGGCGGCCAAGGTAAGTAAAGTCAGGCTTTACAAACGTCTGCGGAGAGACATACGCCGTAGAGTAACTATCGGCAGTGTTCGTGACCACCTTCATGCTGACCCAAGAGCCGCTAAAGCGTGACAGTTCAAACGCATAGCGCCCAAACTTGATGATTTCTTCAACGTTCGCGGGATACAGAATGGGCATTTGCGCGTCGAACAGCGCAACTTCAGAGTGGGAAGGAATTGTAGAAGATTTGGCAGTTGGGTCATCGCCAGCGATGGCAAGCACCCCGCCATTATGCCCAACGCCTGTTGTTTGGGCATGCTTGAAAATATCGCCAGACCGATCCACACCGGGGCCTTTGCCGTACCAGATGCCAAGCACACCATCGTACTTGGGGTTTGGCAACTCATGCACCGTTTGACTGCCCATGACAGCTGTTGCCGCAATGTCTTCGTTGACGCCCGGTTCAAACACCACCTGATGCTGGTCTAACAATCGCTTGTTCCGCATCAGTTGCATATCGTAACCGCCCAATGGCGACCCCCGATAGCCCGAAATGAACGTCGCCGTGTTCAGCCCCGCCCGCTTATCCGCGCGATGCTGATCCAACGGAATGCGCACCAACGCCTGCACGCCGGTCAGAATAATTTGGCCTTCTTCTACGGTATAGCGATCTTCAAGTTTGAAGTGTTTCATAGGATTTCAAGTTGCGAGGTTGCAGGGTTACGAAGTTACGGTGTACCAACGAGTCGCTAGACTTCGGAACCTCGTAACCCCGCAACGGCGTAACAGCAGCTTACGCTGCCTTATTCCACACCAACGTCCCAATCGATTTTGAACGCCCGATGGGTGGTGTTTTCAGGGTGAGCTGTGAATAATCAGAATTGAATGAAAAATAGCGTGTCTGGGTTGTCCCGACCCAGTTTGGAAAGAGTGACCCTTTCACATGATGAAGTATAACGCCCGCGTCAGCTTGCAC
>JAHDBS010000093.1:5666-10868 GCA_020630225.1 Anaerolineales bacterium
CCTACCGCAGCTTCTGGCGCGGAATCTTTTTATCTTTATCAATAAACGGCATGTCGGTTACGGTCGCTGTGCGCGTGCCAAACGGCGTTTCGAGCGTAAACTGATTGCCTAGTTCTGCATGCTCCACGTCGACCATCACGTAACCGATATTCTTTTCAAGCCGCGGTGAATGGACAAAGGCTGTCAGTTCGCCGATTTGTTTTCCATCTTTGAAGGCTGGCCAGCGATTTTCATTGTGCGTTTCCAACGCGTCACCTTCTATGAAGATCCCAACAATCTTTTGGGCAACACCCTCTGCTTTGATCTTCTTCAACGCCTCTTGGCCAATGAAGCCACCGTCTTTATCCAGCTTGACTAACCGATCCATGCCACATTCATACGGATTGTTCGTCACCAAAATATCAGAACGATAGTCCAAAATACCGGCTTCAATCCGGCGGATGCGATTAGGCGAGGACACAATTAGTCCGTGGGGCTTGCCCGCGTCAATAATCATTTCCCATAGTTCATCACCGCGATCTTTGTCTTGCAAATAGATTTCAAAGCCAACTTCGGCGCTGAAACCTGTCCGAGAGACAACAACTGGGATGCCCGCAATTTCAGTTTGGGTACAGTGGTAGTACCCCAAATCCAAAATATCGTCGCCAAATAAGGCCGCGACAATTTTGGGCGATGCTGGCCCCTGAATCTGCACTGGATACGCATCGGGCGCGGTGATGTTGACATCCATATTCGCAAAGACCGAAACGCCCTGCGCCCACATCAACACATCGCCATCCGCAGTAGACAACCAAAACCGATCTTCGGCAAGCCGCAGCATAACGGGATCATTCAGAATGTTGCCATCGGCATTGGTCAAAATGACATAGCGGCAGCGTCCAGGTTTGAGCTTAGAAATATCGCGCGGGGTTAGCATGCTCATAAATTTGTAAGCATCTGGCCCAGAAATTTCAATAATGCGCTGGACGGAAACATCCCACAGCGTAGCCGTTTTGATGGTCGCCCAGTATTCACCGAGCGTGTCGCCGTAGTTGTAGGGCATCCACATGCCGTTATAGGGCACAAAGTCACCAGCGCCGTACTTAACAGTTGACTCAAAAAACGGTGATTTATAAATGCGAGGGTTGAGTGCGTGTCGTTTCATTGTTGTAAGTAGTCGTAGATCAAAAATATATTGAGCTATGCTGCAGTTTCACAGAGTTGCTCACTGGTAATTGCTATCATTGTTGTATTCGACAAAACTTAGATTAGCTTGAATTTCGGTATTTTCTGTATTGCCGTTTCCACCTAACAGTCTTGACTGTGCTGTCACTGATCGATTACGAATACGATTACGACAACGAATACGAGTCAATTCGCAGCTTATTAAAACTTTAGAGTGGCTAAAAATATATTGAAAACTGGAACATGTGGGTATTCTATTGCCCAAAGTCGTGTCCAATAAAAATCAAACTGAGATTGGCGTAAAGCCAAACGTGCCGCGTGACAAAATGCCTTCGCGTCCGCCAAATTCAGCGACTTTTTCTGCTTGCTCAGCAAAACAGCGCGCATTGACTGCCACAGGATCACATAGTTGATGCAGGTGCGCCTCAAAATTGGCAACGACCGTGGCAAATTCGGGTACATCAATCAAGTCTTCCGTCTCATCTGGATCATTTACCAAATCGAACAACTGCGCTTTGTATCCCACGTGATGCACATACTTCCAGCGCTCGCTACGCAGCATAAACTGCCCCGTAATTGCACCGCCATCGTGATACTCCGTGAGCACGATGCGCTCTAGATCATCAGCCGCATTTGCGAGTTGCACAAGCGACTTGCCATGATAGTCACCCTCCAATGGCGGTGCGCCAACCACATCAACAAACGTCGGGCCACAATCGATCAGATTGACTGCGGTCTCACAGACGTGCGCTTTTGGCACAGTTGGCCCATTGATCAGCATTGGAATGCCGGCACTCTCTTCATACATTGACATCTTGGTCCACATTTGACGCTTCCCAAGGTGTTCACCATGATCGCTGGTGTAAATGATGACGGTGTCTTCATACTGACCCGAGTCGCGCAGGGCTTGCAAGACCTGACCAATATTGTGATCTAGAAACGAACATAAGCCATAGTAAGCACGAATGGCTTCTTTGGCAGTTTCCGGTGTGAAGTGCTTTTTATATTCAAAAAACTCAATAAATTTATTCAAAACCGGATGATCAGGAAACGCCAAGTCTGGATCTGGCAATTCAATGTCTACATCGGCATAGAGATCATAAAACTCGTTTGGCGCAATCAGCGGATAGTGTGGGTTGACCATGGAACAGAACAAAATCCAAGGCTGATCTTGCTCTGGCGCAGTGTTTCGTAACCAATCGCAGGTGGCCTCTGTAATTCGCCGATCATATTGGGTGTAAGAGGATTCGCCCCGCCCAATTTGCGTTGCAAATTCATTAGCAGAATATTCATAAGAGGCTGGCTCTTCACGCAGCAAGCCTTCAGTCCAGCCTTCGCCATTAACAATGTGTAGCGGCAAAATTTGCTCAGAGAAACCAGTGTCGGCCTCGCCGTTTAGGTAATGCAATTTCCCAATCGAAGTGACCGTATGTCCGTGCGCTTGCAAATGATGTCCCCAGCCTTTTACGCGCCCGTCGTATGCAAAGACACTATCCCAATAGCCAGTCTGGTGCGGATATTTTCCCGTTGCTAACGCCGCACGCGCGGGCACACACATGGGAGACGGAGTCATAGCATTTGGAAAGATTGTTCCACTGGCAGCAAGGGCATCCAAAGTTGGCGTCTGGACAATCGGATGACCGTTATACCCAAGAACATCACGCTGATGTTCGTCGGAGATGATGAATAAAACGTTTGGCATAATTTTCTCGGCCGCTAATTCGGCGCGTGTAATCTACTGTTGTACTAAATAAGGAGGGTCACACAAAGCTTTTTTCGAGCTTTTAACAGAAACAAAAACTTGACACGCTCTCCCTGAGCGAAGTCGAACGGGCAACTTAACTGACTGATCTCTGTCAGACACGTTACGATCCACCACTAATTCAGTCGTAAATATCGCACCATGAAACCAATCAGTCCGCCAAGAATTAGTGCGTATACAATCCACCGTGCCCAAAGTGTCCATGGCGTTGCCGCTTGCAATTCAAACTGATAGTTCCCCGAAATCTGATCGCCATCAGCGCTAATGACAGCCCACTGCACAGTCCAGCGTCCATTGGTAAGGCCATCAACAGCGCCAATCAACTGCTCGGCATCCGACTGCGTCGGGAGCTCTACGATCTCACTAAAGCCATCAGCGATCAATCGAATTGAGGCCGCAGGCTGCACAGGTTCATCAAATGTAAGCACAATCTCTGTTGGCAGCTGTTGAAGGATGGCACCCTGCTCAGGGATTGTTGTCATTAGTTCAGCATGGGCCCATACTGGTTTACTCACGTGCAACCCGATAACGACCGCCCCAATTATAGGAAGTAAGAATACTGTAAATAAACGCCGCGCGAATGGTCTGAGCATGGCAAAAATTGTACAATAGCGACATGCAATCAACCTTGCGATTCAAACAATCCATTCTTAGCATCATGCTCGCAGCGCTAGTTCTCTTCGGAACAGTGCAGTCTGCGTTTGCACATGACAAAGTCATTATTGACGACTACAAAATTGTCGTTGGCTGGGTCAATGAGCCTGTGATTGTTGGCGAACGCAACGCCCTGCTGTTCATCGTCACCAAAAATGATGTCCCCGTTGATGGTCTAGAAGCCACATTAGACATTGAAGTCAGCTTTGCAGGCCGCACGTTCCTTGGCGACCTCAAACCAAGCGCCACCGTTGGCGAGTACACAACAGAACTGTTCCCGACTGCCAAAGGGCAATATGAAGTTCGCATCAGTGGCATGTTGGAAGATACAGAAATTGACGTAACCGCTTCCCCAGAGGAAGTGCTGTCGGCGCGGATTTTGCAATTCCCAGAAAGCGTGCCTGAAACCCGCGAGATCGAACAACAGCTCACTGAAATGCAAGCGCAATTGGAACGCGCCCAGTTGTTTGGCAACATTGGGACGGCGACAGGTGTCCTTGGCACTCTGACTGGCGTTGTTGGCATAATCCTCGGCAAACGCAAGGCAAAAGACGAAGACGATACTGAATGACATCGCACTTTTGGGTACGCATTTGGATCTTGACTAGCTTGCTTGTGACAACGCTGGCAGTTCCATTCGCGCACCTATTTGGCAACACTATTACACAGTCTTGTGTGTTGCCATCTTTGCATGCTCACATTTTAGTCGGGTCAGCCAACTCTGCGGCACTGATCAATCACCTCAATGAAGCCCACGGCTGTTTCAACGGCTTTGATGCTGAAACAGCCGCCGAAGCTGCAATCATCACATCTTCAGAAGAAGGGCTTATTATTTCTGTAACGGAAGAAAGTACACTCGTCGGGCAACTTACCAGCACATTGACATTGCCTATACTGCTTCTCGCGGCTGTGCTCATCCCTATGATTGGGCTGACGCTGCGGCTTCCGCCCATAGGTTTGCAGTCACCAATACGGTTAGCACTCACGCCAACTACCCCACCGCCAATTTCAGCTTAGTTCCTCCGCTTCATAGTCCACAGAACAAATTCAGTGGCAAACAAAACACGTGCAAGCGTGACAACAGACAACGAACATGCTTCAGCATGTTTCTTTTGCTATCGAAAGGCGGAATCCTTTCCCGTTTGATAGAAGGAACTAATAATGAATACGCGTAACACCATTCTCTTTACCATCATCACAATCTTTGCCCTTTTCGCAGTCGCTTGTTCAGGTGCGCCAGCCGAGACAATGGGGGAAGAGATGCCCCACTCAGAAGATCATGGTGACCATCATGGTCACTCCAGCGACAGTCAAGAAGACCGCCAGCCAAATGCAACTGGCGAAAAGATTATGATCACTGCACCGGAAGACGGCGCTGAATTCGCAGTTGGCCAAGATTTCAAAATTGAAGTTGAAGTTGAAAACTTCGAACTGGATGTAGACGGCAGCCACTGGCACGTGTACGTTGATGGCACTTCGCTCGGCATGGTGATGGGCCAAGACTATGACCAGGTCATTCGTGAGTTAGACCCAGGCATGCACGAAATTAGCGTCTACATCGCCGATGGCGAACACGTTGAATTTGAAGACGGCGCCTCAATCATGGTGACGATTACAGAGTA
>JAHDBS010000093.1:10968-13400 GCA_020630225.1 Anaerolineales bacterium
CCAGCCAACGATCCAACCAGCAAACCAACATGAAATTCCTAAAACGCTTCAGCATAACCATCACGTTTGCGCTTCTCGCGTTCATTGTTGTCCGTGACGCCTCAGCGCATGCGTTGCTCATTACATCAGATCCAGCGCCGAACGCTATTTTGGAGAAAAGCCCACTAGTGGTCGAGATGTGGGTGACCGAGCCAGTGGAAGCCGGATTTACGCGCATCAAAGTGTTGGATTCGAACGGCATTCAAGTGCAGGACGGTGACACGCGCATTGATCCAGCCGATCCCACGCACATCACAGTCGCCCTGACATCATTGCCAGAAGGGATTTACACCGTCTCATGGAAGGCTCTTTCCATTTTGGACGGGCACATTACCACCGGAACCTTCCCATTTGCAGTTGGTGAATTTGACGCCGACGAACTCGCAATTGTGTCGGCCAACGTCTCCGAAGTTGAAACAGTCTCAATTGCAAGCGTGCTAACGCGCTGGCTCTTTATTTTGGGCACCACGCTAATTGCCGGGATTGTTGTGTTCAAACCATACGTTTGGGAACCAGCTTGGGCCAAAACACAGCCAGATGCAGACAACCCAGCGGACTATCCTTACGGCTGGTTTACCTACCTCTTTGAAGCTGGATTAGTGATCTTTGTGATTGGGAATCTGACCCGTCTCATTGAGCAAACCATTACCGCGACCGAATTGCCCTTCTTCACTGCACTACTGAATGGTGACGTTGGAGATCTATTATTTGAAACGCGCTATGGGCTACTCTGGCTCATCCAACTCGCGCTCATCTTCTTGTTGATTGCTACCTTCAATCGCAATCGCTGGCTGCCTGCGTTAGCAACGGGTGGCATTGTCTTAGCGCATAGCTTCAATACACACGTTGCGGCAGCGCCCGACCCTTGGTTACCCATCGCCGCAAACTGGATACACATCATTGCTGCAAGCGTGTGGTTAGGTGGTCTAGGTTACTTCTTCCTTGGGCTATGGCAAGCACGGTCGCTGCCACAAACAAAACGGCTGTTGCTCAGCGCTGAACTAGTGCCGCGTTTTTCCAATGTGGGGCTAACCACGGTTGGTGCATTGCTGGCAACTGGCATTTACACTGCATTTCTAACGGTTGGCGAATGGGATGCGCTCTTTGAGACGACCTATGGCACTGCCCTGCTCTTCAAGCTCGCCATCCTGCTGCCAACGATTGGGCTTGCCGCACTCAATCTGCTGATTTTGCGGCCACAGCTTCAAAAAGACGCCAAAGCCCTGCGTAAAAATGCGGACGCGTTTGATGTTGAGACTGACAATATTGCTCAGCATTTGTATCAGAGCGTGTTTGGTGAAGTGGGGTTGGCAATCGGGCTACTGTTAGCGGCAGTTTACTTTGCCTCAACGCCGCTAGCCGCTTCTTTTGGTGAGCGGATGCAATATGCGCAAAGTGATGAAGGCATTACTATCGATTTGAACGTGTTGCCGGGCACGGTCGGCATCAACTTGTTTGAGGTTACGCTGACTGAAGATGACACTGGTGCAGTTGTCGATAACGCCACCGACGTCATCCTACGCTTTACACCGAATTCCGGCGAACTCGCACCTAGCGAAGTCAAAGCGGAATATCGTGGTGAAGGGGTTTACTCCATTCAAGCCACCAACCTTAGCTTGCCAGATGATTGGTTCACCGAAGTTGTTGTGCGCCGTCCAGAAGCATTTGACTCCTACGCCGAATTTACATTGCCGCTCCAAATTGTTGAGCAAGCACCAGCAACGGACAACACGCTCATCCGTAATGTGCTCATTGGCATTCTGATCGCCACTGCTGCGCTGGCAATGTGGGCCTCGAACACATACCACATTGGCAATCGAAAAAAGCAAGCCATTGGCAGCTTCCAAGCCGCCCTACTCGGTCTCACCGCCGCAGGTTTATTCCTCGGCTGGGGCAGCGCAGCTCTAGATTACGCTGAACTGCCTAATCCGTATCCGATGACAACTGAAGTCATTGAACTGGGCGAATTGAAGTTTGCCCAAAACTGTTCGGTCTGTCACGGCGTCACTGGCGAAGGCAATGGCCCTGCCGCAATCAACCTTGTGCCGCGTCCGGCTAACTTACACGAACACGCCATCTACGGCGTCCACACCGACGGCACCCTCTACGACTGGATCACCAACGGATACCCTGAAAATCCAGCCATGCCCGCCTGGGGAGACACGCTAACAGACGAAGAACGCTGGGCGGTGGTGAGTTATTTGAGGACATTGCCGCCGGAAAATGGGAACTAAACGCTAATCGGCTAATAGCTAATTTTGAGCAGAGATAACCATTGCAAGTGGATACACCTTGGCATTTAACACATTAGCCTTTAGCCAATTAGTCCATCAGTTTTGTGTCATAGTAAAATCTTCCTGTGTCCATTAAGACGTTAAGACAAATTTTCCGCA
>JAHDBS010000581.1 GCA_020630225.1 Anaerolineales bacterium
TTAGCGTCATACGATGACTTGGAGTAATTTAGAACATGGGTCGTAAAGTACATCCGATTGGATATCGTCTGAAAGTTGTCAAAGATTGGGAAGCCCGCTGGTTTGCAGAAGGCACCAAGTACACCGATCAATTGCATGAAGATTTTGCAATTCGGAAGACAGTTTTTGACGTCAACCCACGCGCATCTATTGCAAAGGTTGAAATCGAACGGTTCCCAAATCTGGTCCACATCACCATTCACACCGCCAAGCCTGGTATTGTGATTGGTCGCCGTGGCTCACAAGTAAAAGAACTGCGCCAACGACTTGAAAAGTTGTGTGGTACGCCAATCAAGGTCGATGTTGAAGAAATCGAATCACCTGATTTGGCTGCTAAATTGGTTGCAGACAACGTCGCAAATCAGTTGGAACGCCGCATTGGTCACAGCCGAGCAATGAAGCGCGCAATCCAACAGTCAATGCGCAACGGTGCGAAGGGGATCAAAATTATGGTCTCTGGTCGTTTGAACGGTTCAGATATGGGCCGTAAAGAATGGATGCGCGATGGTCGCGTACCACTCCAAACGCTACGTGCTGATATCGATTATGCCCACTCTGAAGCATCTACCACCTATGGTCGGATTGGTGTGAAAGTTTGGATCTATCGCGGTGATGTTTTGGCAGACGAGCCAGCCGCAACTGACGTTTACGTCAGCGAGTAAGTTTTACTTACGCAAGTATTGTTGAGAGGTAAGCTGTTATGTTGATGCCAAAACGCGTCAAATATCGTAAACAACAGCGTGGCCGCATGCGCGGGAAAGCGCTACGCGGTGCAGAAATCAACTTTGGCGATTTCGCAATTCAAGCGACTTCACCGGGTTGGGTTACGGCTCGTCAAATCGAAGCTGCTCGGCGTGCTCTTGTTCGTTACATGAAGCGCCGCGGTAAGGTTTATATCCGGATTTTCCCGGACAAGCCTGTAACAAAACGCGCTGCTGAAACCCGTATGGGTAAAGGTAAAGGTTCTGTCGATCGCTGGGTTGCTGTTGTAAAACCTGGTCGCATTTTGATGGAAGTGTCTGGTGTGCCAGAAGACATTGCCCGTGAAGGGATGCGTCTTGCTATGCACAAGTTCCCAGTAAAGACACAATTCCGCTCACGCTTTGAGTTTGGGACTGCTACGACTGATGACATTGTGTTGTTTGTCAATAAGCGTCTACAGGCACAAGAAGAAGCTGCTATGGGCGGCGAAGGGTAGACAGTAATGAAAAACTCTGAAATTGTCGCTCTAGAAGATATTGCTCTCACCGAAAAAATTGCTGAAACCCGCGAAGGTATCTTTCGCTCACGTTTCAATGATACCTTTGGTGGTTCAACTGATACATCAACGGCTAAGAAGTTGCGTCGCCAACTCGCTCGCTTGCTGACTGAGCAACGCAAACGCCAAATGAGTCAAGAAGAGGCGTAGTAGAAGATCATGTCAGACGAAAGCCGAAAACGCCGTTTGCTGGGTACCGTCATCAGCAACAAAATGGACAAAACCATTGTCGTAGAAGTCGATAGCGCAAAGATGCACCCGTTGTATCGTAAAGTTATTCGCACTTCAAAGAAGTACATGGCACACGACGAAAACAACACCTGCAACATTGGTGATCGCGTTCGCATTGTTGAAGCGCGTCCAATGAGCCGCCGCAAGCGCTGGGCATTGCAAGAAGTTGTAGACGCAGTTGCCACTGAAGCCTAAGGAGACCGAAGCTCATGATCCAACAAGAATCAAGACTAAAGGTCGCTGACAACTCAGGCGCACGTGAAATCCTAGTGATCCGTGTGTTGGGTGGCTCAGTTCGCCGCTCTGGTGGCATTGGTGATGTCGTTGTAGCAACCATTAAGGATGCTAATCCTCATTCAGGTGTCAAGAAGAGTGACATTGTTCGCGCTGTTGTGGTTCGCACTTCAAAAGAATTGCGCCGCCGTGATGGCTCATACATCAAGTTTGATGACAATGCTGCTGTTATCTTGGACGGGGAAACGCAAAATCCGAAAGGGACACGCATTTTTGGTCCAGTCGCACGTGAACTTCGCGACTTGGGCTACTTGAAAATCGTATCTCTTGCACCAGAGGTTCTGT